>NZ_JBXWRD010000074.1:0-16720 GCF_059612725.1 Ruegeria sp. YKSF070
ACGGTACTTCTCGATCTTTTCGAGACGATCCCAGACGTTGCCGGCGGTCGTGTACTTGGCGTCGATCACGGCGGCATAGGCCAGCCGATAGTCACGCGGATCGCGGCCGGGAACAAGCACCTCCACGACGATGTCCGGCGTCCAGGCCGACGACGATTGCTCCTGGTAAATCGAATCTATGCCCTGCGCCGCCTGCAGTCGCAGGATCGTCGGCTCATAGCGGAGACGTACGATACGCCCATCCTTGCCAGCAAAGTCTATCGCAGCATTTCGATCGAGATCGACGGAAAAACGATCCCGAGCGATCGGCTCGAAGATCGAGTTGTGCGAGATGCAGCTCAACCCTGCAGCCTGGCATGCAGCGGAAATCTGGAAGAAGACCCACTGCTCGAAGATCGTTTCGATCGACTTGGCGCCCTCGGCGTCTCCTTGCTCGACGACGACTGCGGTCGTGTCCAGGAACGCATGCATCAGTCGCGCAGCGCGCGCATAGTGCCGGTGGCTCCGGAAATATGGGCTGTTGAAGCTGCCGAGAAGATCCTGTCGGCTCATGCGGGTGACAGGCACGGCAAAACTGCGCATCGCCCTGCGGATCTCAGTCACTATGCCTTCGCCAGCATCGATGATTTCCTGCAGCCTGGCGATCTTCGGCTCCTCGCGCAGCTGGATGAATCGCGCCAGCGCCGCATCGTCGAGCCCGAAGCTGCGTTTGCGCGCAAGGCGCATGTCGCGTTCGGCACGGGCACGCTTCAGGCTGCGGTCGACCCGCCGCCAGAGCAGGTCCATGAAAACGACGATCACACTGTTTTCCCGGGTATTCCGGTTCGGCATTGCCGTGGGAAGCTCGACGAGCGCTCCGGTTCGCACCGCTTCACGAGCGCCGAGCCCGCGCTGTGCAAATTGCCGCAGGACATCCGGCGTCAGCCGCTCTCCGGGTCTGGGCCGCCGGATCGACCGCCGCTGACGCAGTTCCATGTGTGGATCTTCCAGAATATCCGCGAGGATCGGCGAGAAGCGGTTCCAGAACTGCCGGATCTGGCTCAGTTCCAAACGCGACGTGAGCGGTTGCACACCGCCACTACGCGACGAGGGACGCTGCGCTAGCGCCAGACGGGATTTCGAGATCAGGTCGAGCAACAACTCGACGCTGATGCGCCGCATGTCCGCGAACATGGCCTCATAGGCGCTCGCAGACAGTTTGCTGGGCTCGACCAGCGCGAGGGACCGCGCAAGCACATCCCCGGTTGCAGCATCGCGCAGGCTGATCGGGGTCACGCCGGATGCGCCGCTGAGATGCTGGCCGGCCCGCCACCTGATCGTGTCGCCGAAATCCTCCGCCGGTACATCGTCTCCAAGCTGCAAATCGCCGATGGAGATCTTGAACTCCTGGTCTTCGGACAGATCGTCAACGCGAAACCCGATAGGTGTCGTTTCTTGCACCACGAAGCTGGGCGCGGCTAGAGACTTGCCGACAGGAACCTTGAGCAGCGTCGAGCGCCCCGAGAAGATGACGAAGTGTGTCATTCTTCACCGAGGAACATGTCGTCAGATGCTCGTGCGTCAGACTCCAGTCGGGCGAGAGCTTGGAGGGTTCGCGGAACTTCGGATGCCTTCTCGAGCTTTTCTGCAAGACGTCTCAAGGCGTCCAGTGCCCCCGGTCGATACAGCCCTCGGATTTGCGGCAGGATGCGCTGGCGCAATTGCATGTCCAGCGCCTGATCGAAGCCACAGAGACCCTCGGGAGCATTTGCGATGAAACGGCAGATCGAAGTCTGGCGCCGGTGGGTGAGCCCGCAGCCAAGCACACTGAGTTCAGGCTGTATCTCCCCCAAGATCTCAATTGCCCGAGCTGGTACGTTGGTGCTCCGTGTCCACCGGTCCCGGTCCGCCTGCAGCACGGCTGGTCCCTCAACCACCCGCGCGCCGGTCCGTGCAGACATTCCTAGAACGGGAAGACGTTCATCCACGACGAACTCGATCAGGTTGCACCGATCAAGAAGGCGCATCGACAAAGGTCGGGTCGTTTCATCGAAGTTCACCGTCCCGACGAAAATCAGGTTCGGCGAGAGTTCAAGGCGTGCATATGGCTGAAAGGGATCGTCTTCCCGCACTGCGGTGCGATCGAAAACGCTGATGAACTGGTTCCCCGGCGCTCTTGAGATCGCCTGAATGATATCTGCGAGGTAGTGCTCGGGCTGCGCAAGGTTCATTTCTTCGAGGCAAACGGAGAACACCGGCGCGGATGCCCCGAGAGTCTCGCGCGCATGGGAAGCGAGGATCATTTGGTTCAGCAGACCCGATGCGGCCGGAATGAAACGGTGTTCCAACGCATCGGTATAGCCGAACAGGTCTGCAGGGCTGGTCCAGGATGGGTTCACGTCCACGGCCAGATAGTTTCTGCCGGCTTCCTCCCCTGCCAGTGCTTCCGAATAAAGGACGGGCAGAGACGATTTGCCGGACCCGGAGACACCACCCAAAATGACAGGCGCTCGCTCCTTCGCTGAAAGATGGAAAGCCAGTAGGTCCTCGCGGTCGAAGATGAAGCCGCATTCCTCGACATGCGAAACAAACCGCTCAAAGAATGCTTCCTCGGACATGGGCACCCGATCGGGCGCGGATGCCGGGAAGTCAGGCAAGTTCAACGCGGGTGCCGACATTCTTGCAGCTGAGGCCTGCTCCGACGCGGCATCAGACTTTGGCGCTCCGCCGAGGCCGAGGCGCCGCAATAGGGGTTCGAGTGCAAGGAAGTCGTTGAGCACGCCCGTGCGGTCTGTTGACAGTCTTTCTGCAACCGCTTCGAGGCTTTGGCTGATCAGTTCTTCCTGTTGGCTCAGCTCCTCCCATTTCGCCTTGAGTTGCTGTTCCGCAGCCTCCTTCTTCGCAGCCAGCTCCTCGTCGAGTGCCTTGTGACGGCGAGCCTTCTCCGCATCGAACTTTTCCTTTTCAGCGGCGTAATCCGCTCTGAAGTTCTCCAACTGGGTGCTGAGGTCCTTGATGCGCTCCTTGGCGCGGGCGTCGATCTGCGCCGCTTGCGCGTCCACACGCTTTTCAATCTCTGCCGCCACGGCATGATCGATCTTTGGCTTGAAGCTTTCGTCCGAGAGCAGCGCGTCGAACATGTGATCCAGCGCATCGAGTTCCTTGGCTTGCTCGCCTAGGAAACTCTGAACTCGCGCGATCACGGTCGGGGACGACTGCGCCTCCTCGGCAAAGCGGCCGAGCTGTTCGAGAAACTCGCGCCGCTCCTTTCGCGATAGAAAATCGCGCGAAACCTGCCGGACGGCATCCTGCAGGGAAACGAGGTCGACCTCCTGCGCTCCCTCTCGCAGGTCTTCATACAATGCACCGGTGACCGCCTCGTACCGAACCGTGTGCCCGATCTGATCGTTCGGCTTGCTGGCGTCGCGCTGCACGACAACCTTGTGCCGGATATGGCCGGGGCGGCCCTCAGCCTCGCTCACCGCGATCCGGTAGACGACATGCGGCGCTACCGGCTTGCTGAAGCGGATTTCCGGCTCGATCAGGCGATCATTCTCGGGACGGTCCAGGTCGACCTTCAATGGGCCGTAGAGTTGATCGCCGATCCGCACGAGAACATGACGGGTCGGCTCGTGATCACAGCGCATCCGGAAACCGTCGAGCAAGGCGTTCGGATCGGTGATCTCGATGCCGGGCGTCAGGATCTCGATCAGGTCCTTCGGGCCGGGAAGCGTGGGCTGCAGGAGTTGGTAGATGTCCTTGTCGGGCGACGACGACAGGTCCATCGCATCCTCGATCCCGGACATGATGAGGCAGCCCGGCGGCGCATGGGTGACACGGGCCTCGCCGCGCAGCATCCACCATGCCCGGCCGCGGTTGGCAAACTCGCCCTGGCGGTCGTGGATGATCTCGCCGTTCACGTCAGCAATCGGCACGACGGTGGAGAAATGGTTCGCGCTTGCGCCGGCCTCGAAGCTCTTCTGCCCGACCGCAAAGAAATATCGCTTATCCTTGGATGCCAATGTGGAACTCCTTGATCGTCTGCTCGACGCCGGCGGCGTGATTGATACGCCGGGCGTTGTAATGCGTAGTTTGCGAAAAGAACGCGCTCATTCCGCCGCCTCCGTGACCGCTTCAGCCGCCGGGTCCAGCGCCTCGTGGAGGAGGGCTTCGAGGAGGCGGGCGCGGGTGGTGTCGGTGGTGGTGAGGGCGGCCTCCAGCCGGTCGCAGAGCGCCATGAGGGCATCGACCTTCGCCACGATGCGGTGTTGTTCGGCGAGGGGTGGGACGGGGACTAGATAAGAGAGAAGCTTACCTTGGTAAATTGCACAGACATTCGTTGTGTTCGATTTGAGCCCTTCGATCAAATCCCTGCCAATGGGACTTCTAAACCATACATCGACAAAATCAGGGCTGATCTCCGGATGAAACTTCGCACGAAGAATATTGTTGTTAAATAGAAGAACTTCCGCGTCAATGGGCTTGAAGACGCACGTCTTTCCAACAAGTTCGCGGCTGTTCCGTGTATTGAAGAGAAAATCACCACTCTCAAGCCGGAAGTTCTCGACCTCTTCTTCACTCGCGTCGATGCGGGCGAGGCTCGACAAGTCCATGCCGCCATCGTTGGCGATGTTGTTCATTTTGAAATAGCCAAACGCCAAGTCGGGTCCTTGCTGCGCCTTGCCTCGATCAAGTCCGACACGTGCATCAATTGGCAAACTACCGAAATTAGACCACGCCCAGCCCTCCGGAAGGTCATGGGGCGGTTCGATCAGATCGTCTTCTGGAGAGTTGTTTCTACCCCGCATCGCCTTCTTCGGCGTTTGCGCGATCCGCTTCAACAACTCCGACGCCGGTTCGTCGGTCGGGTCCTGATCCACCAGTTTGCCGCGGACGGCGAGGTTGAGGATCGTCTGGCGGAGGGGTTTGATCTGGTCGGGGCGGCTGGTGAGGGCGGGGAGCGTGGCGAGGGCGAAGCGGGCGTTAGCCGGGAAATCCGCTGGATCAGTGTCGGGCGCGGTCAGGCGGGCGAGGCTGGCGGCGGTCAGTCGGTCGCGGGTGGCTTCGCGCGCGGTGCGGCCCGCCTCCAGCCGGTCCAGCAGCGCCATCAGCTCCTCCACCTTCGCCACGATCCGCCGCTGCTCGGCGAGGGGTGGTAGCTGCACAGGCCACGCCTTGAGGATTTTCTGGCTGATATTTTGCTGCGCAACGCCCTGACCTTTTAACAGAAAATCCTCTCGAAGGCTGCGTAGCAGAACCACGAAGAAGTCTGTCGAGACAATGGATTGGTCTGGGACGCAATGAGCGATTGCTTGATTGGTGGCACAACGAACGCCTGCGATGCCCAGCTTGCCAATTGAGCCATACATCGCGATAAGGACTGTCCCCGGTTCAATCAGCTTTGCTGACGAATTATCGAGGCCGGCTTGAGTGATGTGTGTCTGTGCCTTGGTTACGACTCCGTCATTCAAATCACCGATCACCAGCCAAGGTATATTACCGCCATAGTAGTCCGGGTTGGTTCGGGTTGGCGTTCCGCCACTACCCCACCGGCCAAAATCACCGAGGATGCAAGAACGCCATTCGATTTCCGCGTCCAACAGCTTTCCCCGCACAGCGAGGTCCAGTACGAAGCGGCGCAGGCGGGGAACCGCGTCGGGCGCCTCGGCGACCTGTTCGTAGAGAGCGAGCAGGCGGTCGGCGTTCATCTTGTGAGCGCCTCGGACAGGATCGCCTTCAACTGGTCGCGGAGCGCCGCCACCTCGGCCTCGGCGTTTGTCAGGTCCTCCAGCAGCGTCTCGGGGTCGCCGTGATCCTCGGCCACGGTGTGGGGGTTCTTGATGTCGAGGTTGTAGCCGCGGGCCTTCACCTCCTCCGCGCTGACCTTCCAGGCGCGCTCGCTCTCCACCCGCCCCTCGCGCCGCGGCCCGCCCCACCAGGCGGCGCAGTCGGCCAGATGCTCCAGCCGGATGGGCCGGGTCATGGAATAGGCTTTCTGCCCCTCGGGCACCTGATGTTCCCAGAACCAGACGTCCTGCGTGGGCGTGCCCTTCTCGAAGAACAGCAGGTTCGTGCCGATCGAGGCGTAGGGGCGGAACACCGAGTTCGGCAGGCGCACGATGGTGTGGAGGTTGCATTCCTCCATCAGGTGCTCCTTGAGCCGGGTCTTGACGCCCTCGCCGAAGAGCGAGCCGTCGGGCAGGACCACCGCCGCGCGGCCGCCGGGTTTCAGGAGGCGGATGATCAGAGCGAGGAAGAGGTCGGCGGTCTCGCGGGTGCGGAAGTGCTGGGGGAAGTTCGACTCAATCCCGTCCTCCTCGCGCCCGCCGAAGGGCGGGTTGGTGAGGATCACGTCCACCCGCTCGTCCTTGCCCCAAGAGATGTAGGGGCGGGCGAGCGTGTTGTCGTGGCGGAGAAAGGAGGGGTCCTCGATGCCGTGCAGCAGCATGTTGGTGACGGCGAGCATGTGGGGGAGTTGCTTCTTCTCCACCGCGCGGAGGCTGGCCTGGAGCGTGGCCTCGTCCTCGGGGCGTTTGACGTAGGTCTCGCGCATGTGGCGGATGGCGCAGGTGAGGAAGCCGCCGGTGCCGCAGGCGGGGTCGAAGAGGGTTTCGCCGGGCTTGGGGTCGGTCATCTGCACCATGAAGGCGGTGACGGCGCGGGGGGTGTAGTATTCGCCCGCGTTGCCGGCGGATTGCAGGTCGTTCAGGATCTGCTCGTAGATGTCGCCGAAATGCTGGCGCTCGGTCAGGTTGTTGAAGTCGATGCCGTTGATGCGGTTGACCACCTGCCGCATCAGCTGGCCGGATTTCATGTAGTTGTAGGCGTCCTCGAAGACATCGCGGACGGTGCGGGCGCGGGGACCGGTGACGGGCAGGTCTTTCAGCGTCGGGAAGAGATCGCCGTTGATGAAGGTGAGGAGGTCTTCGCCGGTGATGCCCTCGGGGTCCGCGGCCCAGGCGCGCCATTGCAGGCGGGCGGGGATGGGGGAGCGGTAGCCGTCCTTCAGGAGTTCGAGTTCCTGGTCCTGATCATCGATGATCTTGAGGAAGAACATCCAGCAGAGCTGGCTGATGCGCTGCGCGTCGCCATCGACGCCGGTGTCCTGGCGCATGATGTCCTGGATGGATTTGACGAGAGTGCGGACGGACATGGGTCAGGCGGTATCCTTGTAGAGTTCGGATTGCAGGTCGTGGACGGCCTGCGCGAAGCCGGGTTTGCCTCCGAAGGCGCGGATCAGTTCGATGGGCGTGCCGATGGTCGAGAAGGGTGCGATCCGCAGGACGTTCGCGTCGTCGAGGTTCAGCACGCCCTCGTCGGCGTATTTGGCGAGCAGCGCGTCGAGCACGGCGCGGGCCTTATCGCCATATTTTGTGAAAGCGTCGCGCTTCATGACGTTTTCGGCGCGCTCACGGCGGGTCAGCGGCTTGGCGTCGAAGGCGACGTGGCAGATCAGGTCGAAGGGATCGAGATCGCGGCCCAGTTCCTCGACGATGGGATCGAGCGGCAGGCCCTCGGCCTCCAGTTCCTCGAGGATGGCCTGCTTGCGCTCGGCCGCGTTCCAGCGTTTCAGAAACTCGTCGAGGCTGGCAAAGCGTTTGCGCAGGGCGCGCTTGGTGAAGTCGCGCAGGGATTCCGTGACGAGCTTGCCGTTCTCGTCGAGGTATTCCACCCGCTCGGCGACGATGGTCGCGCCGACGCCATCGACATAGACCTTCTTCTGTGGCCCGCTGGTGGGCGGTGGCGGCAGACCCGGCTGGTCGACGACGGTCTCGTCCTCGCCCGGATCCTCCGGAAGGGGCGTGCCGTCTTCGTCGGTCGGCGGCGCATCGGGCGGGTCGATTGGCTGGCCGTCCTTCGGCTCGTAGATCTGCACCGGCTCCCCGTCGAAATCCGGGTCGGCGAAATGGCTGGTCGCGCCGCGGAAGTCGATGAGCGTGAAGTAGTATTTGTGCGTGTCCTCATGCACGCGGGTGCCGCGGCCGACGATCTGCTTGAACTCCGTCATCGAGCCGACCTCGCGGTCGAGCACGATCAGGCGGCAGGTCTGGGCGTCTACACCGGTCGAGAGCAGCCGGGAGGTGGTGACGATGACCGGCCACTTGGATTCCGGGTCGATGAAGTTCCCGAGCTGCGCCTGGCCCTCGGAGTCGCTGCCGGTGATGCGCATGACGTAGCGCGGGTTCTCGGCGACGAGATCGGCATTCTCGTTGATCAGCGCCTGCCGCATACGCGCCGCGTGCTCCTGATCGACACAGAACACGATGGTTTTCTGGTAGCGGTCGCCGCTCTCTTTCAGGAATTGCGTGACCTTCTGCGCAACAAGCTTTGTCCGGTCGTCGATCACCAGCGTCCGGTCGAAATCCTTGGTGTTGTAGATGCGATCCTCGACCTCCTTGCCATCGCGGTCGACCTGGCCCTTCTCGGGGCGGTATCCCTCCACGTCCCGGTCGATATGGACCTTCACCACCTTGTAGGGCGCGAGGAAGCCGTCGCGGATGCCTTGCTTCAGTGAGTAGGAGAACACCGGATCGCCGAAATAGGCGATGTTGGAGACGTATTTCGTCTCTTTCGGTGTCGCGGTCAGCCCGATCTGGGTGGCCGACGAGAAGTATTCGAGTATCTCGCGCCAGGCCGAGTCCTCTGCGGCGCTGCCCCGGTGGCATTCGTCGATCACGATGAGGTCGAAGAAGCCAGGCGAGAACTCGCGGAAGAGCTTCTGCCGTTCCTCCGGCCCGGTGATCGCCTGATAGAGACCGAGATAGACCTCGTAGGCGGTGTCGATGCGGCGCTTCTTGTCCAGCGCAACGGTTAAATCCTCGGTGGTGCCGTCCTGCCGCTCGATGGTCTTGGCGTTGGTCGAGAGCTTGGCCATCGTTCCACCGAAGGGACGGAAATCGTTGACCATGGTCTGGTCGATCAGGACGTTGCGGTCTGCGAGGAACAGGATGCGCTTCTTGCGGCCGGCCTTCCAGAGACGCCAGATGATCTGGAACGCTGTGTAGGTCTTTCCGGTGCCCGTCGCCATGACGAGCAGCACGCGATCCTGCCCGTTTGCGATAGCCTCTATCGCGGCATTGACCGCGTTGACCTGATAATAGCGAGGCGTCTTGCCGCTGCCGTCGTCGTAGTAATCCTGAAGGACGATCTGCTCCGCGTCTCCATCGAGACCCTTCCAGGCACGAAACCGCGCCCAAAGGTCAGTCGGCGCCGGAAAGGCATCGAGCGACAACGTGGTTTCGCGTGGCGTGCTGGCGCCGGTTCGATCGTGGAACACAAAGCCGTCGCCGTTCGAGGAAAAGACGAACGGGATGCTAAGCGTCTCCGCGTAGTCGAGCGCCTGCTGGATGCCGTCGCCGACGCTGTGGGTGTTGTCCTTCGCTTCGATCAGGGCGATGGGGACGTTGGGCTTGAAGTAGAGGATGTAGTCTGCGCGCTTCCCCTGACCGCGCGTGACCAGCTTGCCCCGCACGATGATCCTGCCCTTGGTGAAGCTCACTTCCTCCCGGATCTGCAACATCTCGTCCCAGCCTGCCGTGCGAAGGGCTGGTGTGATGAACTTGGTGCAGATGTCGCGTTCCGAGAGGCTGCGTTTGTCCATTCCGATCAGGCGCCTCCCCCGTTCGCCCAAGGGTCGATAACCTCGACCCCGCAGCCTTCGAAATCGGCAACGTTCCGGGTCGCCATGGCGGCACCATGGGCGCGAGCGGTCGCAGCGATCTGGCAGTCGGGGAAGCTGATGGGCCGGCCCGCGTTGCGGCGGTCCACGTAGATGGCTGCAAAGGCTGTCGCAGCGGCGCTGTCGAAAGGCAGAACGCGGCCCGCGAAATCCTCCTCGATCATCGCGTCGATCTCGGCGATCAGGCGGTCGCGGCGTTTGCCATCGGGCAGGATCGCCGCGCCGCGCCGCAACTCGGCCTCGCCCACCGCGCTGAGATGAAGCGCCATTGCATCCTGACCGCCAAACCATGCCAGCACCGCCGGCGCCGGGTTTTGGCGCATCAGTTCCGATATGACATTGGTGTCGATCAGGATCATCGCCGCCGCCTCAGTCGAACAGCGGCGGTTCGGGCATCGGCTCGCGCGGCGGCAGGTCCAGGTCCACCCCGCCCAGCGCGGCGAACCTGCGATGGATAGCCTCGCCGAGATTCGCAGGCCCGGCCGGCTTTCCGATGGCCTGGCGCAGGATTTCCCGCGCCTCCTCCTCCATCGACCGGCCATGCTCGGCCGCGCGGATGCGCAGGCGGCGTTTCAGTCCGTCGTCGAGGTTGCGAATCGTGATGCTGGCCATGGGGTCCTCCATCGGGATGAGTCAAGATTAGGCATTGATTGCAACGCCATCAAGCTACCTCGCAGGTGGATTCCGGATTCCGGTGGACTCCCAAAAAAGGAATCCGGTCGCTGGCGAGGTCGCGCGCTTCGCCCGCCAGCATACGCAAATCGCCCGGAAGGAACCGCGCAGTTCTCCTGCCACAGTTGAGTTTAGCGGTTTCAGACATGGACGCTGGATCCTCGTTGTGCTGGAGCTTCCCGCAAGAGGAATCCATGCGGAGGAACCACCCGACGCACTTTCGGACTGCGGCTCTACCCGTCCACCTCCTCGATGAGCCCGCGCATGGAGCGGATGAGCGTCGCCAGTTCTCTGCGCTCCGCGATCGCGTCAGCAGTGTAGTGACCGTGCTTGCGGGCATGGTCATTCCCGATCGGCGCGCCCGGAGACTTGCCCCCGTGCATTCGGCAGCGACCGTTCGCCATCGCGGGCGACCGGCACGGGGTCCCGCTCCGCGTCCGCGCCCCGCAGCGCGGGCTCAGGTGCATGGGTAATCTGCTTTGCATGGGGTTGTTCCTCCATTTTGCTCTGATCCCCTCCCCCCGGTCTTTCGACCGTGCCGACCACGGCCTGGCCGCCGGCATGGACGTGGACATGCTCGACGGTCACCTTCTGCTGACCCTTCCCGCGATGCTTGTTCAGCGCGTCCAGCAGCATCGCCCATGTTCGGGACAGCTTGTTCGCCTGGTTGAGGTTCTCGCGCCGGCCTTCGAAGGTCTGCTCGCCGATCATCGCTCGGCGGTAGCATTCCATCGCGGCGTTGTGGGCGGCGATCAACTGGGCCGCCATCATGCCCTCCAGCTCGTCCCTCGGCGCAATGCCCGATAGTGCGGCAACGGTTGCCGCCAACTGACGGTTCTGCTCGTCCTCACCGGAATGCTTCAGCCACAGGCCACCGATTGCCTGCATCGTCAGAGTATTGTTCCAATGATCGGACTGCGAGCCTCCGAGGGATTTCAGCGCGCCCTTTCGGTCTTCCGGGTCGTTCGCGACCACGGTCTTGGATTCCTTCTCCCCCTTCGCCTTGCGCCTCGTCATGTCGTGTTGCTCCTGTCTTTGATCCCCATCGCCGCGAGGGCATCCGTTGCCTCGGTTTTCCTGCTTTCGTGCCAGTCCTCCCAACATCGGTGATGCAGCCAAGCATGGCCCGCCGCATCAGTTCCAAATGGCACGAGCGGGCCGTTGGAACCTTCTGCCTGACCGCACCAAAGGCACTGGTCCGGTGACGAGCGGACGGGATGCCGGTTCAACCATTCCGTCACGCAACAGGCATGGGCGAACGCCTCGGCGTCCTGCCGGGACAACCCGCCGTCGAATTCGGCGATGGCTGCGCGTTCGTCGTAGAAGGCGCGCCATTTATCAGCGGGCCAGTCTTCACCCTGAGCGCGGAGGATCGCGATCACACCAGCCTTGTGCTGTGCGAGGAGATCCAGAATGGTTTGCGGCGGCTGCGCCGGCGCATTCAGCACCAGGTCCTGTCCATCGACGCGCAGATCCAGACCTGCCGTGCGGGCCGCTGCAAGTGCATTAGCCGCGCTCATAGCCGTGCCCCCCAACCGCCTGTGGCCCTTTCGTCTGGACCAGATTGAGGAGCGCTGTTTGCGTCCGCACCGTCCGCTGCGGCCGTTTCCTTTGGTTTCAGAGGCTTGGCGAGGACGCTCGGTTCATTTTCACCGTGCTGATCGTCCGCACTGCTCGCCAGCGTCCGCGCACTGCTGTCGGCGAAACCATTGGTGATCGTCGGCTTGTGCTCGCTTGCGGACGAAGCGAACGTTGCGGACGGTCGGGTCCCTGCATCATTCTGGTTCGTGTGCGTCGCGGTCGAGGTGATCCGTATGATCCGGGTCCGCGCCCGGCCCTCCCTCTCGAAAGACAACTCGATGCCGACCTTTCGCAGGAAGGTTGCGGCGCGGCGAAGCCGCCCGGACAACGCGCGTGGACTGTCGGGCCAGGTCTTGGATTTGGCGATGCGCTCCCCCGCTGCCTCAGCAAGGGCGCCCAGAAGATCCGAGGCTGTTCCCGTCCACTCCGTCCGCTCAAGCATCACTGCGCGCACGGCAGCGGCAACGGGATCGGCGTCGATCACGCCTTCCACCGCCTCGTCCCGATTGCCGCAATACGCTGACCAGAACGTGCCTGTGGGCCAGAGCGCCGTTTCGCAGGCCGAGGCCCAGAGCGCGAAATCGGCCATGCGCGGCAGCTTCGGCAGCCTGGTTTCCGGCAGGCGTCGCAAACCTTCGGCCACAGCGTCCAGAAGCACACCGAGAATGCGGGGACGTTCCGCGTCGAAGGCCGCCCAGAGTTCTGCCTCCGGGCGGCGGCGGTCTTCTGGGATCGCTTCGAGCGTCAGGAACACTGCGCGATCCGCGAGGTCGGGCCGGGTCACGATGTCCTCGATCCCGTTCAGGATCACTGGCCGCGCCGCGTCGAAGAGAACCTCGTCCTGATCGGTGTAAAGCTGGCGCACCGCGAACCCACCGCCCGTGGCGAGGCGGCAAAGCGTGTCCGAGATCCACGCCGGCAGGCCTGAGACGTTGTCGAAGGCCAGGACGTGGCCGTTGCTGGCGGCGATGAACAGGTCGCGGTCCTCACGCGGCAGGGCGCGCAGCGGCGCCGTATTCGGGTCCAGGAGCGCCCGCAGCACCGCAGAGAACGTGGATTTGGCTGAACCTTGTTCACCCGAGAGGACGAGCGCGGGATAGGGTCCCCGGTCACGAAGGACTGCGATTGCCCATGCCACCACCAAGACGAAGTCCTCGTCGGATTTGACGTTCAGGAAGTTCCGCAAGGTCTCGACCGAACCGCCGCGGGTCGGCATGGGCAGCGGCTGCACACCAGAGGCACGGCGGAACCTGATCGGCGGCGTTTCGACCACCCGCCATCCCGCGGCGTCGATCTCGACCGCCCGCCAGGCATCGTCGCCAAGGTCCAGATAAAGTCGGCCCTCGTGGCCACCCACACGGATGAAGACCGGCCGTTCCGGTCCGTCGAAATGTGCCTTGGCCTCGATCACGTTGAGCGCAGCCTGCAACGCCTCCGAACTCGGCGCGCCACCGGTCTGCTCGAAGAATTGCCGGGCCAGCCAGCGGCGAAACCCCTTGGTTCGGACCGGCCATGTTTCCCGATGGTCATTGATCGTCAGGTCGGCGAATGCGGTCCCGTCGGGCGCGTGGAACAACTCAGCGGCTCCGGCCAGGTCGATCAGGATGTCGGCTTGCGACGGGCCGCGACCTCCATCACCGCTTTCGTCGGCCATTGCCTGGTCCAGGGCAGTCACCCGGCATCCAGCCTTCTTGAGCCGAAAGCGTAGGGCCTCGAACGCGGCGCGGTCCTCGGCCTTTAGCACAATGAGACATTCGAGGACATCTGGGGCGAACGGTGCCCCAGGGTCTTCCGCTGCCCGTTCGACCAGCCCGTCAAGCGGGTTCGGGATTTCCTCTGCATCCTCGATGGCATCGAGGATCGGGTCGAGATCGTCTGCTTGCAGTTGCTCTGTCATTTTGCAGCTCCCTCGATCTCGGATCGACGGCCGAGCAACATATCGTTGAAGTCCATCCCCTGCGGCGGTCTGGCAATCCGCACATGGCGACCCTGAGAGACCCAGCGCCGCGCGCAGTCTCGCGCTGCTGCCTCCCCGGCTTCGTCGCCATCAGCCAGCACGATCACATTGCGAATGCCCGCCGGCAGATCGAGGGCGCGAAGTCCGGACGTCGATAACGCGGCCCAGGCTGGGTTTCCGGTTGCCTGGATCGCCGCGAGGCTGGTCTCGATGCCCTCGCCCACCATCAGAAGATCCGAGGGTTCGGCGAGCCGGACAACACCACCACGGCACGGTCCGAGCATCATCTTCGCGGGCTCGACCTGCGCCTTGCTTGCCCCGTCACGGGCGAGAAAGGTGCGATGGATGCCCATTGGCGCGGCGTCCTCGCCCTTAGTGACGAGCGCGACCATGCAGGGCCACACCCCGCCCGAAGGATGCTTGAGCGCACTGTGAAACCGGATCGCCGATGATGGCGGCAGCTTCAGACCGCGCGACGCGAGGTAGGTCTCAACCGGAGAGTCTGGGGCGGGCTTGGCCGCTTCCCAGATTGAGAGCGCGAAGGCGCCGCGTTCGATGATCCGAGGGGCGGGGTGTTCAGGCTTGCAAACCGTGCGGCGATGCCGGTGGCGGCGAACATGCCCTATCCCTTCCCAGAGGCCCCGCGCGCGCAGGGCGTCGATGACGTCACGCTGATCGCAACCGGCATGGCAGTGGACGAGCACCTTGCCGCCCGCGTCCCGGATCGACAGGCTTGGATCACGGTCGTCGTGCGCCGGGCACTGCGCCGTCCAGCCTTGCCCGACCTTCCTGCCACCCAGCGCCTTGGCGATGGTTTCAGCCTTCATCGCGCGCCTCCACGTTTCCGGAGGTCGCGCTGATCTGCACCTCATGTTCTTCGTTGCGAGCCCATTCCGCCAAAACGGCGAAGAAGCCCGTTACGTTCGCGGAGATTTGCCTTGCCTCATCGGGCGTGAGATCGCGCCCAAGGCGCGGTTGCCAGACCGCGCGGGTCCGGTCGATCAGGTTTTCAGCCTGCCTGCTCTGTGCTGTCTTCACCGAAGATCTCACGGGTGGCTCCTCGCCGTCCCGTGCCCCTGATCTCCGGCCTCGGATTCACACCGATAACGCAGGATCTTATCGTCATTTGCATCTTGGGCGTCCCCATCTCAGGGATCACCGTTTTCGCGTCGCCTCAGCGCGGGAGTTCGTCTTCAGGGATCGTGAACTTGTGGGACTTGCCCGCCTCGATCACGAGTTCGCGCCGGTTTCCCTTGCCGACCGCGCTCGACACGGTGGCGCGGAAGTGACCGTGGCTCAGGCCGTCGAGAACGATCTGGCCAATCTGGTCGAGCGCCTCGCGAAGCTGAGGACCGCAGGAGGCTTGGGAGGAGGTGTGGCTGGATTTCTCAAGCATTGTGCAGCAACGCCTTCATGTCCTTGATGGTGGTGGAAAACGCGAGGGGCGGCACCGTCGCCCCGTCGCCGTAAAAAGAAAGCACGTCCTCGCGCCGGGACGGGCGGTCCCTGAAGACGAACACCTTGCGGCGTCCTTCGGCGCGCAGGTCGACGAGTTCGTATCCGGTGCAGCGCAGGAAACAGGCGAGGTAGAAGTCGCGTGTCTCAAACCCGCCGCCCCGCGCTACTACGCTGAATTTCGCCTGTTCACTTGACACTTTACAGTCTCCTCAAAAAAGGGGGTCAGTCACCCGCGAGAAGCCGCTGCAACGGCACGGTGCGATTCAGAAGCCCCAGCTTCTCCAGTCGGATGCGCATCGCGATGGGCGATACCAAGAACCGCTCGGCGAGCGGCTTGCAGAAGCGTTCCAATGCCTCGTCGTCCGTCTCGCATTCCAGCATCTGTCCGCTCAGCTGAAAGCCGTATTTCTGGATCTCGACGAAGGAATGCTCGATCGGGGTCTTCGGCTGGAGCACGCGCGGCTTGCGGTCGGGGAAGAACTCGTCCCACACGGCGAATACCATCTTGCGCGGCATCAGCAGACAGGAAGCGTAGAAGTCGGCCTGCCACTCCACTCGCTCCTTTGCCTGGCTCGAACGGCAGATGAATTTCGGGGCGCTGTCGCCGTCAAAGAGCGACGCCTGCGCCGTGTCCTCTACGATCAGATGTTGATGCAGACGCCAGTGCCCGCCGCCCTCATGCGCCACGGTGAAGCGATAGCGGCCTTCGCGTGACGGGTTCTCCTCGGGATCAAGGGTCTCGTCGATGACGATACTCCCGTCACCGTAGATGGCGCCGAGGATGTCGGTCTGCCCGCTTTCAGGCCGCGGGATATTGTGGCGAGCGTGAAGGTCGTCGAACTCGATGCGGAGCTTGAGGTGCTTCTCGACGATGTCCTCCACAGGGATCGGCGGTTCAAGAACCATTCCCCGTGCATGCTCAAATTCCGCAAGCAGCGCGGCGGCGTCGCGCTCGATAGCCTCCGCGGCGAGGTAGGGAACATGTCTGCTCATCTTTTATCCTTCATCTGCATCGATAGGGCGTCGGCCCGGTAGTTCAGTCGCCTCTGGTCTTTCTTGCCTCCGCCGCAAGCCGGGCGATCTCGTCGCGGGTCATGCCGCTGGTCGTCCGGAGAAGCGCCGACACCTCGACCGGTGCCCGCTTGATGATGTCGGCGAGGTCCGAAGGCATGCGACCCGCCAAGGCCAGCAACTCGTCAGGATCGCACTCGATGATCTGCGCGATGGCCCTGACCTTGTCCTCGGTCGGTGGCGTGAACTCGTCCCGCTCGACCTTGGACAGGTAAGTCGGGCTCACCCCGATCTTCTTGGCCATTTCGCGCAAGCCGATCTTCCTTGCCTCGCGTTCCCGGCGAACGAATGCGCCGAACTTCAGACCTTCAGCGGTCATGGGT
>NZ_JBXWRD010000075.1:0-15837 GCF_059612725.1 Ruegeria sp. YKSF070
GCAGCAGGGCGCGCGGTCAAAGCTCTGCCCCGGTTCCAGACCGATCACGGCGCGGCGCGGGGGAATGGCGTCGCCCTCGTCTGGGGCCAACTCGGGATAGACCGCCTGCACCACGTCATGCGCGGTCAACTCGGCCGAACCCAGCCGCGCCAGCAACTCGTCGCGATCCTTCAGTCGCAAGTGCTTGGCGGCGGTATCAAGCGCCTTGTCGGTAGCCTTGCGCCCCACATGGTCGAAGGCCGAACGCGCCAGTTCATGCCCCAGCTTGATGAACCGTTCGCGGTCCACCTCGCGCAGGGCACGGCGGATCGCGGTCTTGGCCTTGCCGGTCACCGCAATCTCAAGCCAGCTTACCTGCGGGGTCTGGCCCTCGGCGGTGATGACCTCGACCGACTGGCCGTTCTTGAGGCGGGTCCACAGCGGCACCCGGATCCCGTCCACCTTGGCCCCGACGCAGGCATGCCCGATCCGGGTATGGATGGCGTAGGCATAGTCGATCGGGGTGGCGCCGCGCGGCAGCTTGACCACATCGCCCTTGGGGGTGAAGCAGAACACCTGGTCGGAATACATCTCGAGCTTGACCGCTTCGAGGAAGTCTTCGTGATCCTCTTCGCTGTCGAACTGTTCGGTCAGGCCCGCGATCCACTTGGCCGGATCGACGGCAAAGGGGTTCTGGGTGCGCACCCCGTCGCGATAGGACCAATGCGCAGCAACCCCGGTTTCGGCCACGTCATGCATCTGGCGGGTGCGGATCTGCACCTCGACCCTCTTGCCGTCACGCCCCGATACGGTGGTGTGGATCGAGCGATAGCCGTTCGATTTCGGCTGGCTGATGTAATCCTTGAACCGCCCCGGAACCGCGCGCCAGCGCTGGTGGATAGCGCCCAGCGTGCGATAACAATCCTCTTCGGACTGGGTGATGATGCGGAACCCGTAGATGTCGGACAGGCGCGAGAAGCCCTGATCCTTTTCCTGCATCTTGCGCCAGATCGAATAGGGTTTCTTGGCGCGACCGAACACCTCGGCTTCGATCCCCGCCTTGTCCAGTTCGTGCCGCATGTCGCCGGTAATCCTGTGGATTACATCGCCGGTCTCGCGTTGCAGCGTGATGAAACGCCGGATGATCGACTGCCGCCCCTCAGGGTTGAGCACGCGAAAGGCCAGGTCCTCCAGCTCTTCGCGCATCCACTGCATGCCCATGCGGCCGGCAAGCGGCGCATAGATATCCATGGTCTCGCGCGCTTTCACGGCCTGCTTCTCGGGCCGCATTGCCTTGATGGTGCGCATGTTGTGCAAACGGTCGGCCAGCTTGACCAGGATCACCCGCAGGTCCTTGGACATGGCCATGAACAGCTTGCGGAAGTTCTCGGCCTGCTTGGTCTCGCGCGACGATAGTTGCAGGTTGGTCAATTTGGTCACCCCATCGACCAGCATCGCCACCTCTTCGCCGAACAGCTCGGACACCTGGCCATAGCTGGCCTTGGTATCCTCGATCGTGTCGTGCAACAGCGCGGTGATGATGGTGGCATCGTCCAGCCGCTGTTCGGTCAGAATCGCGGCGACGGCAACGGGATGGGTGAAATAGGGTTCGCCCGAATGGCGGAACTGGCCATCATGCATCTGATGCCCGAACTCGTAGGCACGGGTCAGACGCTCGGCATTGGTCTTGGGATTGTAGTTGCGGACCAGGGCAATCAGGTCGTCAGCAGAAATCATCCTGTCCGCATCCTCTCACGCGGCGTTCTCAGCCCTGCCCCTGTGCCTCCATGAGGGCACGCAGCAGGCGTTCCTCGGACATATCGTCCTCGGCCGGGCGGTCGCTCTCGGCACCCATCAGCAGGGCCATCTGGTCGTCTTCGGGCTCGTCCACCTCGATCTGGGTCTGGTTCGCCTCGATCAGGCGCTCGCGCAGCTCGTCGGCGCTCTGGGTCTCGTCGGCGATCTCGCGCAGCGACACGACAGGGTTCTTGTCATTGTCGCGGTCCACGGTGATCGCGGCGCCGGCAGAGATCTCACGCGCCCGATGAGCGGCAAGCAATACCAGCTCGAACCGGTTCGGAACCTTGTCTACGCAATCTTCTACCGTCACGCGGGCCATCAGCGACTCTCCAAAGTGCAGCTTTGTCCAGAAAGCACGGTTCTAGGCGCGTTTCCCCGGCTTGACAAGCAGGAAATGCCCGGCTTTCCGGTCAGACCGGCCGGATTTCCGCAAGGTCTTCGGGCGGCAGGGCCGCCAGCATCTCGCGCACGGTCAGGCCCGACACCGGGTGGCGCCAATCCGGCACGACATCTGCCATCGGCACCAGAACAAACCCCCGTTCCTGCAAGCGTGGATGCGGCAGAATCAGCCGGTCAGGAGCCAACTCGGCCTGACGGGCCGGGTCCAGTTGCAGCCAGGCCTCATAGCCCGCGCGGTCGGGCAGGACCTCGCCTCCATAGCAAACCAGATCCAGATCCAGCGTTCGCATACCCCAACGCTGCGCCCGCGCGCGCCCGAATTTCGCTTCGACCTCGTGCAACAGCGCCAACAAAGCAACCGGAGATAGATTTGTGTTGATGGAAATCGCTGCGTTGATGTAGTCAGGTCCTGCGCCTGCCGGGAAGCAGGGTGTCGTGAAAAAACGGCTCTCGCCGCGAATCACCAAACCCCTTTCAGAAAGCTCACGCACAGCATTCCGCAACGTCATTTCTGGAGGGTTTTGATCAAAAGATAGATTTCCACCCAAGGCGATAACGGCAATTTGCTCGGAATCCATCATTTTCGGTTTCCGTTCACGTCAAGAGTGCACTTGCCATACATGCCGATTCTCCTACATTGGGACTACTGATCCGCCGATTTTAAGCACTCACTCACGGATACATGGCGGCTTCGGTGCATACCGGAAGGAACAATTATGTTTTATAAGGACGAACGGCTAGCGCTGTTCATCGATGGTTCTAATCTTTATGCGGCGGCCAAGGCTCTGGGCTTTGACATTGACTACAAACTCCTCAGGCAGGAGTTCATGCGTCGCGGCAAAATGCTGAGAGCCTTCTACTACACCGCGCTGCTGGAAAATGACGAATACTCTCCGATCCGTCCGCTTGTCGATTGGCTGCACTATAACGGGTTCACCATGGTGACCAAACCGGCCAAGGAATATACCGACAGCATGGGGCGCCGGAAGGTCAAGGGGAACATGGATATCGAACTGACCGTCGATGCC
This sequence comes from Ruegeria sp. YKSF070, assembly GCF_059612725.1. Lineage (NCBI taxonomy): Bacteria > Pseudomonadati > Pseudomonadota > Alphaproteobacteria > Rhodobacterales > Roseobacteraceae > Ruegeria > Ruegeria sp. YKSF070. The sequence continues at coordinate 3,207 of NZ_JBXWRD010000075.1, forward strand.
ATGGAACTGGCTCCGCGCGTCGATCATATCGTGCTCTTCTCGGGCGATGGCGATTTTCGCCCGTTGGTGGCCAGCCTGCAACGTCAGGGCGTGCGTGTGTCGGTCGTATCGACCATCCGCAGCCAGCCGCCGATGATCTCGGACGAGCTGCGCCGCCAAGCCGACAATTTCATCGAGCTTGAAGAGCTGCGTGACGTGATCGGCCGCCCTCCGCGCGAAGTACCGGCAGAGCCGCGCTCGTTTGCGGCCAACGGCAACTGAGCCGAACTTCAAAGACCCTGCTAAGGTAAAATAAACGGCCAGGTGAGCGCTCACCTGGCCGTATGTCATTAAGTAAGAATGCATGCTTCAATACCCGCCTTCTACCCCCCTTCAGTGACGGATTCGTGACACTCAGAACCGGGCTGGATCTGGGCCGCACAAATCCTTACCTGTGCTCAGGCAAGGAGACCCGCCCATGACCAAATCGCCCCTCACCCTTTATCTTGCCGCGCCGCGCGGGTTTTGCGCCGGTGTCGACCGCGCCATCAAGATCGTCGAGATGGCAATCGAGAAATGGGGCGCCCCCGTCTATGTCCGGCACGAGATCGTGCACAACAAGTTCGTCGTCGACGGGCTGCGTGCCAAGGGGGCGGTGTTCGTCGAGGAACTGGATGAATGTCCCGATGATCGCCCGGTGATCTTTTCCGCCCACGGCGTGCCAAAGTCGATCCCGGCCGAGGCCGAGCGGCGGCGGATGGTCTATGTCGATGCCACCTGCCCGCTGGTGTCCAAGGTCCATATCGAGGCCGAACGGCACGCGGAACGCGGCCTTCAGATCATCATGATCGGCCATCGCGGCCACCCCGAGACCATCGGCACCATGGGACAATTGCCTGAAGGCGAAGTGCTGCTGGTCGAAACGGTCGAGGATGTCGCCCGCATCGCGGTGCGCGACCCCGAACGCCTCGCCTTTGTTACCCAGACAACCCTGTCGGTGGACGACACGCGCGATATCGTGACAGCACTTCAGGCCCGGTTCCCGCAGATCGTCGGCCCGCACAAGGAGGATATCTGTTACGCCACCACCAACCGGCAAGAGGCGGTCAAGGCGGTAGCGCCAAAATCGGATGCGCTCTTGGTCGTTGGGGCGCCCAACTCTTCGAACTCGCGCCGTCTGGTCGAGGTCGCCGCCAAGGCGGGCTGTGCCTATGCGCAACTGGTGCAGCGCGCCGATGACATTGACTGGCGCGCGCTGGACGGCATCGCAACCATCGCCGTTTCCGCCGGCGCCTCGGCCCCCGAACTGCTGGTGAACGAGGTGATCGACGCCTTTCGCGCGCGGTTCGACGTGACGGTCGAAGTCGTCGAAACCGCAGTCGAACACGTCGAGTTCAAGGTTCCGCGCGTATTGCGGCAACCGGCATGAGCTTGCGCCAATGATCCCAGCCCGAATTTCGGCACCTAAGACGGTTCTGTTGCAAGCGTGACAGCCAGCATTCGCAACCTGCTGGCAAAACGTCACCGAAACCGCGCTTTCACCCAACGGCATTCGTGGCTAGTCTGGCCGCGAATACCCAACAGGCGCAGTCCGCAAGCTTGGTCAGGCTCTTGAGACCCTTTCGTTTCCATCTCGGCAGTTCTGTCGGTTTCCTCGTCGGCTCACCTCTGAAGGAGCGCACATGACCACCATCCCCCGCGCACCGCTGATCCTGGGCCTTGCCGGGCTGATCCCCTTCCTCTGGGGCGCGCTCACCTACCTGAGTCCCGCCCTGCAAGCCTGGGGCGCCGCTGCGCTCGGCCCACGTTTTGTCGGGCCTTATGTGCAGATCGCCTATGGCCAGATCATCCTGGCCTTCATGTCCGGCGTACTCTGGGGCTTTGCGACCAAGGCCGATGACCGCCGCGCCGCAACCGGCTATGCGCTTGCGGTGCTGCCCGCGCTCTGGGCCTTTTTCATGACCGGGGGCGGCCCGACCGGCGCGGCGATCAACCTGATCTTCGGCTTTCTGGGCCTGTTGATGCTGGATGCCGCCTTTGCCAGTTGGGGGCTGGCGCCGGTCTGGTGGATGCGACTGCGCCTTTTACTGACGGCGGTCGTCACCTTGTGCCTGGCGGTGGGGGCCTTTCTATGAGCGATCCCGAAACAATCCGCATCTATGATGACCGCGCCAGCGACTATGCCGCGCTGACCGAGGATCACAATGCCGCCGACCCCTTGCTGGAGGCCTTTGTCGCCATGCTGCCAAGCGGCGGTCGGGTGCTGGATCTCGGGTGCGGCCCCGGCACCTCTGCGGCCCAAATGGCGCGGGCAGGACTTACGGTCGTGGCGGTCGATGCCTCGGCCGAGATGGTGGCGTTGGCGGCGCAACACCCGGGCGTCACCGCCCGTCAGGCCCGGTTCGACGAGATTGAGGATACCGCCGCCTATGACGGCATCTGGGCCAATTTCAGCCTGCTACATGCCCCCCATGCCGAGTTTCCCGGCCATCTCGCCCGGCTCCATCGGGCCTTGAAACCCGGCGGAATTTTCCATATCGCCCTCAAACTCGGAACCGGCGAAGGGCGTGACAGCCTCGGCCGGTTCTACAGCTACCATCAGGAGGACGCGTTGGAGCATCTGTTGCAGCAGGCCGGTTTCACCGTTATCGACCGCGCCTTCGGCGCCGGGCCGGGCCTCAGTGGCGCGGTCGAGGACTGGATCGCGATGCGCGCCCATGCCTGAGCTCTTTGCCTATACCGACGGCGCCTGTTCCGGCAATCCCGGCCCCGGCGGCTGGGGCGTGCTGTTGCGCGCCATCGAGGGCGAGACCGTGCTGAAGGAACGTGAGCTTTCCGGCGGCGAGGGTGAGACCACCAACAACCGGATGGAGCTGCTGGCCGCGATCAACGCGCTGGAGACGCTGGAACGGCCCTCGAAAATCACCGTGGTCACCGACAGCGCCTATGTAAAGAACGGCGTGACCGGCTGGATCTTCGGCTGGAAGCGCAACGGCTGGAAGACCGCCGGCAAGAAGCCGGTCAAGAATGTCGAACTGTGGCAGCGGCTGGATGCGGCACAGGCGCGCCATGACGTGACCTGGGAATGGGTCAAGGGCCACGCGGGCCACCCGGAAAACGAACGCGCCGACGAGTTGGCGCGCGCAGGCATGAAACCCTTCAAGCCGAAGAAGGCCCGCGCGTGAGCCTGCTTGCCCTGCTCGATTACGCCTCGGTCCTTGTCTTTGCCCTGACCGGCGCGCTGGTGGCCAGCCGGGCGCAGCTCGACCTGGTTGGATTTGCCTTTGTCGCCTGCCTGACGGCGGTGGGCGGCGGCACCATGCGCGACCTGCTTTTGGGCCGCGACCCGGTGTTCTGGGTAGGCCAGCCCGCCTATATTCTGATCGCCTCGGGTGCCGCGGCGCTGGTCTTTTTCACCGCACACCTGGTCGAAAGCCGCTATCACCTGTTGATCTGGCTGGACAGTTTCGCGCTGTCCATCGCGGTGGCGGCAGGCACCGGGGTCGCACTGGCGCAGGGGCAACCGCCGGTGATCGTGGTGCTGATGGGGATGATGACCGGCTGTCTGGGCGGACTGATGCGCGATGTAGTTTGCAACGAGGTGCCGTTGGTCCTGAAACAGGGTGAGCTCTACGTCTCCTGCGCGCTGGCGGGCGCGGTGGCGGCGGTGATCGCTACCGGCTTGGGGCTGGCCACTCTGCCCGCGCTGGGCCTTTGCGCGTTTGTCTGCTGGGGTCTGCGCGCCGGATCGCTGGTCTTTGGCTGGCGCCTGCCAGTCTATAAAAGCCGCCCGCCGCGCACGCGCGGCTGACCCCCCCTTCATTTCGCCCCAAATACTCCGGAGCGCGAGGCAGAGCCTCGCATCCGTCCGGCCTGTCTCAGCGCCGCCGCAGATAGGTCTGCCACAGCCAGACCACCAGAAGCGCCCCCAGAACCGCGCCGACAAAGCCCGACAGCCAGCCCATCATCGTCAAGAGCGCCCGCAGGATCAGCCCGCCGATCAGCGCGCCCACGATGCCGATCAGCATGGTGGTGGGAATATCCGCCTCGACCCGCATCAGCCGGGTGGCCAGAAACCCGGCAGCGGCGCCGATGATGATCAGGGCAACGATATGCATCTCATTTCCTCCAGTGGAAGGGCACGATGATGAGCGCCCCGATGGACGAAAGAATGGCGTTCATCCCCGGAGACCCGAAGCCGATCCCGAACATGATCCGCACAAAGTAAAACAGGAAGGCCCCACCGACGCAGATGATGATGGATTGCAGATAGCCGTTATGGGTGAACCCCGATTTCTCGGAGATGTAGCCGACGATCCCGGCAATCACGACCGTTCCCATCAGAACCATGAACATGCGCAAAGCCCCTTCTACAGGTGGGTTCCCTTTGGCACGGGCCAACCGCGCAGGAAGATGTCGGCATCCTGCGCCCCTTTGCCCGCCCGTTGCAAGCGGGTGAGTGAGATAGCACCTGTGCCGCAGGCGACAGTCAGGGCATCGTCCAGCACTGCGCCTGGGGCGCCCTGCCCCACGGACAGGCGCGAGGCGAGCAGTTTCACCCGTTCACCCGCGATCTCGGTCCAGGCGCCGGGAAAGGGTGAGAGGCCCCGGATCTGCCGGTCGATCTCGACCGCCGGGCGGGTCCAGTTGACCCGCGCCTCTGCCTTGTCGATCTTGGCGGCATATGTGACGCCATCGTCAGACTGCGGCTCCGCAGTCAACTCGGGCAAATGTGCCAGCGCCTCGACGATCAGTTCGGCGCCCATGGCCGACAAGCGGTCATGCAGCGCACCAGTAGTCTCCTCCGCCCCGATGGGTGTGGCGGCGCGCAGCAGCACGGGCCCGGTATCCAGTCCCGCCTCCATCTGCATGATGCAAATGCCCGTTTCAGCGTCGCCCGCCATGATGGCCCGATGAATCGGCGCCGCGCCGCGCCAGCGCGGCAACAGGCTGGCATGGATATTCAGGCAGCCGTGGCGCGGCGCGTCCAGCACCGCTTGCGGCAGGATCAGCCCATAGGCCACCACCACCGCCACATCGGCGCCAAGTGCTGCGAAATCCGCCTGCGCCTCGGCCCCTTTCAGCGAGACCGGGTGGCGCACCTCCAGCCCCAGTTCCAGCGCGCGGGCATGGACCGGGGTCGGGCGGTCCTTTTTCCCCCGCCCCGCCGGGCGCGGTGGCTGGCAATAGACGGCGGCGATCTCATGCCCGGCCTCAACCAGCGCCTCCAGCACCGGAACCGAGAAATCGGGGGTTCCCATGAACACGACGCGCATGACCTCAGCCCCCCAGCTTGCGCGCCTTGCGCAGCAGCATGTCGCGTTTCACCTTGCTGAGATTGTCGAAATACATCCGCCCGTTCAGGTGGTCGATCTGGTGCTGCACGCTGGTCGCCTCGATGCCGACGAAATCGCGCCGGTCGACCTGACCCTGTTCGTTCAGGAACCGCACCGTCACCGCGCGCGGGCGCTTCAGCTTGGCCGAGACGCCGGGCAGGTTGGGGCTGGCCTCCTCATGTTCACGCAACTCGACCGAGGCATGCAGGATCTCGGGGTTCGCCAGACGCACCGCGCGACCCCGCTCGGACGAGCCATCGACCACCGCCAGCCGCAGCATCACCCCGATCTGCGGCGCGGCCAGGCCAACGCCCGGCATCGCCTCCATCGTGTCGATCATGTCGGTCCAGATGGCGCGGATCTCGTCGGTGATCTCGCTCACCTCGGCGGCGGGGCTGCGCAGATGCTTGTCGGGCCAGGGCAGACAGCGGCGGACGGTCATGGATGGTTTCCCTCATAAGCGGACAGCATGGCGGCGCGGGCCTGCGGGTCCAGATGATCCAGCGTGACGACCCCGTTCAGATGGTCGAATTCGTGCTGGATGCAGCGTGCCTCGAACCCGTCGAAATCGGCCATGTGAATGTCGCCCTCGGGCGCGGTCCATTGCACGGTTACCGCCTTGGGTCGGGTAACGGGCACCGACAGGCCGGGGATCGACAGGCACACCTCCTCCATCTCGACCGGCACCCGCTCGGCGGCCATGATCACCGGGTTGATCATCGCCATCGGGCTGGGCGTGCCCTCTTTCCAGCCGACATCCATGACGAAAAACCGCTGCATCACGCCGACCTGAGGCGCCGCCAGACCGCGCCCCTTGGCGGCATACATGGTGTCGAACATGTCGCGGATCAGATCGTCGGGCACGATCCCCTCAACCGGATCACAGCGTTGCGACAGGCGCGCATCGGGCCAGGTCAGGATCGGCAGGACGCTCACGCCCTTGCTCGCTCGCGCTTCAGCTTCTGCATCTTGCGGGTGATCATCTGGCGTTTCAGCGGCTTGAGATAGTCGATGAACAGCTTGCCATCCAGATGGTCGATCTCGTGCTGCACGCAAGTGGCCCAAAGCCCGTCAAAGGTTTCGCTTTGCAAGTTGCCGTCGCGGTCGATCCATTCGACATCCACCACCTTGGGGCGGGTCACCTCGGCATATTGCTCGGGGATGGACAGGCAGCCTTCCTCGTAAACATTGGTTTCGTCCGAGGCGGCAATGACGCGGGGGTTGAACATCACCAGCGGGCGCGCGGGCGCGCTTTCTTCCTTGACGCAATCGAGCACGATCAAGCGGTCCAGCACACCGATCTGCGGCGCGGCCAGACCGATGCCCGGCGCGTCATACATTGTTTCCAGCATGTCGTCTGCCAGCGCGCGCAATTCGTCCGAGATATCGGCCACGGGCGCGCAGACCTTTTTCAGGCGCGGATCGGGATGAATGAGAATAGCACGTTTCATGGTCCCGATTTAGGCGATTGACCGCCCTGCTGCAACGCCCCTTGCGCATGGCGGCAAACTGGCTAGCCTCTGGCCGACAATTGACCCTCGGAGACCCAGATGAGCTTTGACGACCTGATCGACCGCCACGGAACCTTTTGCTCGAAATGGGACATGATGGAACCCATCTATGGCGTCCCCGCACAGGACGGTCTGGCCATGTGGGTCGCCGACATGGATTTCCGCGCGCCCGATCACCTGCTGGCCAAGCTGCGCGAGATGACGGACCATGGCGTGCTGGGCTATGTGAACTATGACAAGCCCTATACCGACGCGATCCGCTGGTGGATGCGCAGCCGCCACGACTGGGATGTGGCGCCCGAGGCGATCTTTACCACCACCGGGCTGGTGAACGGTGTGGGCATGTGCCTTGACACCTATACCCAGCCGGGCGACGGGATCGTGCTGTTCACCCCGGTCTATCATGCCTTTGCCAAGGTGATCCGCAATGCGGGCCGGCAGGTGGTGGAATGCCAGATGGTCAACACCGATGGCCGGTATGAAATGGATTTTGCCGCCTATGACGCGCAGATGACCGGCAACGAGCGCATGGTGATCCTCTGCTCGCCGCACAATCCCGGCGGCCGGGTCTGGACGCAAGAGGAACTGCGCGCGGTGGCCGATTTCGCCAAGCGGCACGATCTGCTTCTTGTGTCGGACGAGATCCATCATGACCTGGTCTATCCGGGACACACCCATATCCCGATGCCCAACGCGGCGCCCGATATCGTCGACCGGCTGTTGATGCTCACTGCGCCGTCCAAGACGTTCAACATCGCGGGCCTGCATACCGGGCAGGTAATCATCCCCGACCCCGAACTGCGTGGACGTTTCGCCAAGAGGATGGCCGCGCTCTCGCTGGCACCGAACTCGACCGGGCAGATGGCGACGCTGACCGCATATTCTCCCGAAGGGGCGGAATGGGTTGATGGGCTGCTGGCCTATCTGGACGAGAACCGGCGCCTCTTCGAAAGCGCCATCTCGGCCATTCCCGGTTTGCGCGCGATGCCGCTCGAGGCGACCTATCTCGCCTGGGTGGATTTCTCGGGAACGGGCATGGAGCGGGCCGAATTCACCGAGCGGGTCGAACAACAGGCAAAGATTGCAGTGAACCACGGCACCAGTTTCGGCACCGGCGGCGAGAGTTTCCTGCGCTTCAACCTTGGCACCCAGAGGGCGCGGATCGAGGATGCGATCGACCGGCTCAACAGCGCCTTCGGCGATCTGCAATAGGTGATATGCGGTAGGCGAGCCCGGTTCGCGCATCGATAACCAGACCGACCTCGATCAACCTGACCCGCATGGTTGCACAGGGCCCGTCGAGGACGCCCGCAAGGCAGAGGAGGCTACTCCTTGCCCAGCAACCCGATGGGCGCGTCCACTCCGCGTTCAAAGTCGAGCGGGGCATGATCCTGCGCCAGCGTGTGCCGCTTGAACTCATAGACCATCTCGCCGCCTTCAGCGCCCGAGGCCACGATCAGGCATTGATAAAGCAGGTTTGACCCCTCGTAGATGTCGACCAGACCGCGTAATGGCGGCGTATTTTCTGCCTCGACGGCAAATCCGTCGCGCCAAAGCCGAAGTACAGTATAAAACATACCGATATGTTCCACCCGCAAGCGGCTCATCTTCTTCAATCCAGCGATCCGGGCCCGGGCCAGATCCTCGCCGACTTCTTTTGAAATATAGGTGCTCATAAAGCGTCTCCGTGCGAACCTCATCAGCCTGCCCCAGCATCCATTAAAATCAAGCAAAGATTTTCATGTTCGGTGCATGGCACCCGCGTGCTTTCCGCGGGGCCGCGCCGGATGTGCACCTGCGCAGGTCAGGTGCGCGGCAACGGCGTGGTATCCCGCACCGCAGATCCTAGATGCTGATCAAAGCAGAAGGAGACTGCGATGGGCCTGCTGATCGACGGCATCTGGCATGACACCTGGTACGATACCAAATCCAGTGGCGGCGCCTTCCAGCGCTCGGCGGCGCAGTTCCGCAACTGGGTCACCCCCGATGGCACCCCCGGACCATCCGGCAAAGGCGGCTTTGCCGCCGCCTCGGGGCGCTACCACCTTTATGTCAGCTATGCCTGTCCCTGGGCACACAGGACCCTGATCTTTCGCGAAATCAAGGGTTTATCCACACATATCCCGGTTTCGGTCGTGCATCCCGACATGCTGGACCAAGGCTGGACCTTTGCACCCGAGACAGAGGGCCGCACCGGTGACCGCCTGTATGGGCTGAACTATGCCCATCAGATCTATACCCGTGCCGACCCAGCCTATTCCGGACGCGTCACCGTGCCGATCCTGTGGGATACCGAGCGCCAGACCATCGTGTCCAACGAAAGCGCAGAGATCATCCGCATGTTCAACTCGGCCTTCGATCACCTGACCGGAAATCACGAAGATTTTTGGCCGGAGTGCATCCGAGAAAAAATCGAGACGGTGAACGCGCGTATTTACGAAAACGTAAACAATGGCGTCTACAAATGCGGATTTTCCACGACTCAAGAGGCATATGACGCTGCGGTGCACCCACTGTTCGACACTCTGGACTGGTTGGAATCACGTCTTGCGAACAACCGTTACCTAATGGGTGACCAGGTAACCGAGGCTGATTGGCGCCTGTTCACCACGCTGATCCGCTTTGATCCGGTCTATCATCTGCATTTCAAATGCAACCGGCGGCGGCTGATCGATTATCCAAACCTCTGGGCCTATACGCGGGAACTGTATCAATGGCCCGGTGTGGCGGGAACCGTGCATATGGATCACATCATCCGGCACTACCATTACAGCCATGACAGCATCAATCCGCACCGAATCGTTCCGATCGGACCCGAGCTCGACCATCTCGCGCCGCATGGTCGCGATCAGCGCGCGGTGGCGTAGTGTTCCACCATCGCCGCAAGATCCTCGGGCGGCGTATCGCCATGCACATAGGCGCAGGCGTTCGGACTGTGAGCAAAGATTGAACCGTCTGAAAAGAAAGTCGTATTGGTAACGAAAATCACCCGTGCATCCGGGCGGCGGTAGCTGGCGAAATCCGCAACCGCCAAGGCGCTGCCCTGCTCAAGCACCAGATCCAGAACAATAATCTCGAACTCCGCCCGGTAGAGTGCCAGGATCGCATCCTCTTGCGACGTCACTAACGTGACCTGCAAACCCTGACGTTGCAGGTGGCGCTGCCAGAGCGTGCCAAGCTCTGGGTTACTTTCGACGATCAACACATGCATAACAGTAAACCCGGCACTTCTGTTTGAGTTCGTTGGTGGCGCCAGTCTCCCTTGGCTCCGTAATCTGATCAAATGCTTTACAAATTGTTAACATCGGTTCCCTCGCACCGGAAGCCGCGTTCGTCCCTTGAGCTTCGGGCGGAAATCCGCTTGATGCAAGTCGCGATGTCGGAGAAGACAAGAACATGAACACGGGATTTGCCAATCCGCCCACACTGCCGGACGATCCGACCGATCCGCGCGCGCGCCGCGATCATGGCGGCGGGCTGGACGGGGCGATGCGCCAGTATGGCGGCGCGCACGCCGACTGGATCGACCTGTCGACCGGCATCAATCCCTTGCCCTATCCGGTCGGCACGCTGATGCCCGAGGACTGGACCGCCCTGCCCGATCACGGCGCCTTTGGTGAACTGACGCGCGCCGCCCGCCGGTTCTGGCACCTGCCCGACGCAGCGGCGATCCTGCCCGCGCCCGGCGCCTCGGCCCTGATTGCGCGCATTCCGGCGCTGGCAGGTCCCGCGCGGGTACGGATCACCCGGCCCACCTATAACGAACATGCCGCCGCCTTTGCCGCCCATGGCTGGCAGGTGGTCGATGATGGCCCGGCCGAGGCACGGGTGATCGTGCACCCCAACAATCCCGATGGCCGGGTCTGGACCGAGGACGAGGCCGAAGGCGCGCTTTGCGTAATCGACGAGAGCTTTGGCGACGTGGCACCCGAGACCTCGCTGGCGCATCTGGCCACGCGCCCGGGCACCCTGGTGCTGAAAAGCTTTGGCAAGTTCTGGGGGCTCGCCGGGCTGCGGCTCGGCTTTGCCATCGCCCTGCCCGACACTATTGCGCGCCTCAACGACCTGACCGGCCCCTGGGCGGTGTCGGGACCGGCGTTGCGCATCGGGACAAGGGCGCTGAGCGATCCTGCATGGGCCGAAGAGACCCGTATCAGGCTGGCACAGGAGGCCACCCGGCTCGACACGCTGATGACCGCGCGCGGCGCCGAACTTCTGGGTGGCACCGACCTGTTTCGCCTTTACCACGTCGATGATGCCGCCGCCTGGCAGCACCGTCTGGCCCAGGCCCGGATCTGGAGCCGCATCTTTCCCTATTCCAACCATTTCCTGCGGCTGGGCCTGCCCCCCGTCGAGGGATGGGACCGGCTGGAGAGCGCGTTATGAGCACCGCCCTGCTCCTCGGCTTTGCCATGCTGCTGGATGCCGCGCTGGGAGAGCCCGACTGGCTGTGGTCGCGCCTGCGCCACCCGGCGGTTCTGATCGGCAACATCATCTCGGTTCTGGACGAAGAGTTGAACGAGGGCGGGCATCGCCGGCTCAAGGGTGTCGCGGTGACCGCGATCCTGGTGGTAGGGGCGTTGTCAGTGGGCGCGCTGCTGTCGCTGCTCGGGCCGGTGGCCGAGGTGCTGATCTGCGCCATCCTGCTGGCACAGAAATCGCTGGCCGGGCATGTGGCGGATGTGGCCGATGCACTGCGCCTGTCACTGCCCGAGGCGCGGCGCAGCGTCGCCCGCATCGTCTCGCGCGATACGGCCACCATGTCCGAACCGCAGGTGGCGCGCGCCGCCATCGAAAGCGCCGCGGAGAACCTCAGCGACGGGGTGATTGCGCCCGCCTTCTGGTTTCTGGTCGGTGGCCTGCCGGGCCTGCTGCTTTACAAGACGGTCAACACCGCCGACAGCATGGTGGGCTATCTGAACGAGCGCTATGCACAGTTCGGCTGGGCCGCAGCACGGCTGGATGACCTGCTCAACCTGATCCCGGCCCGGCTGACATGCGGCATGATCGTGCTGCTGTCCAATGGCTGGCGCCACTGGCGCGGCATCGTCGAGGACGCCCAGCGCCATATCTCGCCCAATGCCGGCTGGCCCGAGGCCGCCATGGCCCGCGCGCTCAACATCGCGCTGGCCGGACCGCGCAGCTATCACGGCGAAATCCGGTATCTGGCCTGGGTAAACGAAGAGGGCCGCAAGGAAATCGGCCCGCGCGAGATCGAACGCGCGGTGACCCTGCTGTGGCAGGTCTGGGCGCTGGCCCTGGGTCTGACCTTGACGCTGGTGGCGCTGGCGGCGATCTTCTGATCGTATTACAGAACCAAACCAACAGGACATCATGCGCATTCTTCCCCAGATCATGGCCGCTATTGTGCTGGCCTCTCCGGCGCTGGCGCAATGCGGCGGCGGTTTTTCGAACTTTGTCGATGGTCTCAAGGCCGAGGCGGTTTCGATGGGACACGATGCGGCACTGGTCGACCGCTTCTTTCAGGGGGCGGCGCAGGACGCCAAGGTGCTCAGGGCCGACCGCGCGCAGGGCGTGTTCCAGAAACCCTTTGTCGAATTCTCGCGCCGTCTGATCTCACAAAACCGGCTTGAGACCGGCAAGGCGATGGGGCGCAAATACGATGCGGTGTTCGACCGGATCGAGGCGGAATACGGCGTGTCGCGCGGGGTGCTTCTGGCGTTCTGGGCGTTCGAGACCGATTTTGGCGGCTATCAGGGCGATTTCAACACCCGCAATGCGCTGGTCACGCTGGCGCATGACTGCCGCCGGCCCGAGCTGTTCCGGCCGCAGATATTCGCCGCA
>NZ_JBXWRD010000076.1:0-15545 GCF_059612725.1 Ruegeria sp. YKSF070
CCCGCTCGGTCGGGGCGGCAAAGAACAGCCAGCCATCGGCTGCAGGGTAACAGTGATAGAACGGCCCCCAGCCCCGCGCCAGCCGACCCGAGGGTTCATCGAACGGCGCGCGCCCGGTGAAGTCATACATGAACTGCGCCTGTATCATCGCGCCGCAGCCCGCCAACGCCGCCCGTGCCACGCCGCCCTTGCCCGTCTGCCGCCGCCGTTCCAGCGCCGCGCCAAGCGCCACGCAGGCGACATGACCCGTCAGCGCGTCGATGGTGCCGAAATGCGCATGTTCCTCAGGCGTGTCCGGTCCGCCGCCAAAACGCAGCATCACGCCGGTCGCGGCCTGCGCCAGATCGTCATAGCCCAGATGGTCCGATTTCGGTCCCCGCATCGGCCCGCCCCAGGCATCGAGCTGAACCAGGATCACGCGCGGGTTCAGCGTCGCCAGGCGGTCGGGCGACAGGCCAAGCGCGTCGCGCTGTTCATCGGTACCGTTCATCGTCACCACATCCGCGCCCGCGATCAGCCGCTCCAGCGCCGCGCGGCCCGCAGCGCTGCCCAGATCCAGCAATATGCTGTCCTTGCCGCGATGGGCATGCAGGCCAAAGACGATGGCGTTCCACGGATCGACCGAGGGGCTGACCGGCTGGACCGAGGTCACCTTTGCCCCGAACCGCGCCAGCGTCGCGCCGATGGTCGGCCCCGCAATCACGTTGGTCAGGTCCACCACCGTGAGACCGTCGAGCCAACCTCCCGCGTCCTTGCCTGTTGACACGGCGCGCGGGGTCTCGGCCAACAGCGCGGGCAGATCGGCGCGGAGGTCGTCGACCACCGGGCCTGGCCTCTTGTCCATCGCGCCCGCATCCCCGACCATCCACGCCAGATTGCCCAACTGCCGCATAGGCCCATGGCGCGGGTCCTCGACCGTCAGCACCAACCCCGACGCCAGGGCATGCGGATCGGCCAGCCAGTCGCGCGTGCTGCGCTGCGCACTGGCCGGCGCCTTGGCGGCGCCAAAGATCGCCTCCCATTCCCACGACGGCCGGGTCAGGAAGGCCGCCTGCATCGCTTCCGACACGCGCTTACGATCCCTTTCGCCCACCGGATAGTTACGCAAAGCCCATTCTTGGGGCCAATCCTTCTGATCCAGATATGCGTCAAAATCAGGCAGTGTTTCGGCCAGATCGTCCAACCCCAGCACATTCAATACCCGGCGCGGGTGTGTCTTGATCGAACAGGACACGACATAGAACCCCCGCCCGTCGGCACAGGTATAGGTGCGATAGAACGGGTCGAGGAACGCGCCCAGATCGGCATAGCTGAGGTCCAGCGGCAGGCCGCCCGCGCGGCGACGGTCCAATTCCACCTCGCGCGGAGATTTGTAGCGGGCGGGGTAATCCTGCACCTGCTCGCAATTGTAAACCAGCCCCTCGAACAGGGCCGAGGCCAGTGGCACTTCGATATGCTCGCCCCCCATCCGCTCCCGCGCGCCTAGCGCAAACAGCACCGCCATCGCACCGAACGCCGCGCCATAGGCCGAGGCAAGGCCCAGCGGTGTAAACGACGGGTTGATACCCATCAACTGCCGGTTCAGACCCATATCGGTGAACTGGCCCGTGCGCGCGGCAATGACCGCCTCCCACGCGGCCAATCCGGCCAGCTCGAGGTCGGTCGAGGCAAAGCCGGGCAAGGAAAGCGACACGATACCGGGATTTGCGGCGCGCAGATCGGCAGGGCCAAGCCCCAGCCGCGTCATGACGCCGGGGCGGAAATTGTCGATCACCACATCGGCGCGGGCGACCATATCCAGCGCGGTCCGACGCCCAACCTCGGTCTTGAGGTCGAGCACCAAAGACCGCTTGCCCCGCGACAGCATGTCGAAGGCCGGATCGGTCCAGCGCGGACCGCCCGGCGGGTCGATGCGGATCACTTCGACCCCCAGATCGGCCAGCATCATGCCGACCATCGGCCCGGCAAGGTAATGGCCGAAATCCAGCACGCGAATATGGCTCAGGGGTCGGTCGGACATGGCGTTTCTCCAGGGTGCTGCCTGGATCAGGATGCGCCATCGCCATTCCGCTTAAAATGACGGATACTGCCAAAAATGAAACAGAATCTGCCAAACACCACACCGCCATTGCAGATCAACTTCCTGCTGTTCGAGGCGTTCTCGAACATGGTTCTGGCCTGCCTTCTGGAACCCCTGCGCGTAGTCCGGGATGAGCATGGTGCGGACATCACCTGGACCATCCTGACCCCACGCGATGGCCCCGTCGGGTCGTCCAGCGGGTTGTCTCTTGCGCCCGATTGTCAGCTGGCGCAGGCAAAGGCGTGCAACCTTCTGATCGTGGTTGGCGGCGACAGGTTCAGGCAGGAGGCTGGCCAGCCCGCCACCCGCCGCGCGCTGACGATCGCGCGCAAGGCCCAAAGTGTCATTGCCGCCGATACAGGGGCATGGTTGCTGGCCTCGGCGGGCTATCTGGATGGCAGGCGCGCGACCCTGCACTGGCAGTTGCTGGACGAATTCACCGCAACCTTTCCTAACGTGACCGTGACCCGGGTCCCTCTTGTGACCGACGGCAAATGGCTGACCTGCGGCAGCGCCGCGGGGGCGATGGAATTGGTGCTGCAAGAGATCGCGCGCCGGTTCGGCGCGGCGGCCCGGTTTGATGCTGCGTCGATGTTCCTGAACGCGCCACACCGCGCGGGAGAGCCGGACGGTGCATTTGGTGGCCTGCCGTCCCATCCCGACCCCCGCATTCGCAAGGTGCTGGACCTGATGGCCGCCTCCATCGAAAGCCCCCGCCGCCTGCCCGATATCGCCGCCGCTGCCGGCCTTACGCTGCGCACAATGGCCCGCCTGTTCGAAGCCGATCTCGGTCTCTCACCCGGAAAGTGCTATCAGCACCTTCGCCTGGCCCGGGCGCGGGAACTGATGGTTCAACAGGGAATGTCGGCCGCAGAGACGGCGCCCCTGTGCGGGTTTTCCTGCGCCGGTGCTATTCAGCGCGCTCTGAAACAAGCGGCACATCCGTCACGAAGCAAACCCCAAGACAAGTCGAGCGACGAGCTATTCTCGAACAGTGTTGGATGACCGGAATTGGATATTCGTTCTGACCCGCTCCCGCGAGAATCCGCGTTGGTAAGTTAGGCTCCAGGCTTTGCCAACGGCATGAAGTTTGGCGTTCATGCCGCCCAGCCGATCTGAAGGCGTTGTTCAAAGCCGATTAAGTCATTGTAATTTCGAGTTTGGATCACCCTTTGGAAAGCGAAACGCCTAAGATTCGACTGGAAACCAGGGAGGATAGCTGACAGGGTTCGTGCCCTCAAAGCGGATGGTGTCTTTTGTTGTGCAGATTTTCGAAAAAGCAATTGGGTGACTGCACCTGCCCGCCTCGCAAGTACCGAGGTCCGAGGTCGGGGGATCACGCGATCGTCGGATCGCCTCATAGGCCCGGTCCCAGAGACTTCAGAACGGCAGGGTAATTCGCGGGAAATCGCCACACGAAATCGCCCGGTGTCCGCACAAGTCCGCGTGCCTCCGGCGCCTTGTCGGTTAGCAGTGATATGAAAAGATCACTGCTTGCCCAAGGCGAGGATTGAAAATACCAGTGGCCATTTCCCGTGTCAGCGGCTTCGGCATCCGTCACGTCGATGATGTGCAGGTCATCGAAATCCGCCAAGCCCTTGGTCAGGCCCGGAGGCACCGTTTCCGACTCGGACGCCTGCCCGATCCGTTGCCTGCCAAAGACAAATCTGGATACGGCGAGGGCGGAATCCGTCTGCGACTGATAAAAAGTCAGATCGTCCACGACATCCAGCAGCCCGTCGTCCAGCGATTGCAGGACAAAGGACGTGTCAAGGTCGCTGGCGATCAGAATGACATGCCCCAGCTTCGCCTTCGAGCCGGATCGCAAGGCGATCTGGTACGCGACCTCGAAGACAAGCCGGGTACCGGCGCTGTAGCCGACAAGATGGATCCTCCGGGTGCGCGTGTTTTCCGACAGATACTCGACCAGTGCCCGAAGGTTGCGCCGTGTGGACAGCACGGATTCCTGGTCCCGGAAGTAGGCCAGCCGGCTGGGCGTAGCCGTCCAGTTATAGCTGATGAAAGCCCCCTGGTAGCCAAGAAAATGCTGCAGTTCCTTGGAGACAAGAGCCGAGTAGTCGAAATCGACATTATACCCGTGGACGTAAATGAAGATGTCCTTGTTTTGCGAGGCTGCCAACTGCGCGTCGACCTGCGCCGCAAAGGTTCGCCCGGCGGCATGCATCTCTTCCCGAGAGGGCGCATCCTCGAAGTATCGGCTCATGCTGAACGGCAAGACGCCGATTTCGTTGACCTGTGACAGCCTCAGCTTGTAGTCCTGTTCGCGGTTCTCCATCAGTGTGGCCTGCCGGATTTCCCCCCAGTTTGTCAGCGGCGGGTCGACTTGAACCCTGGCGATCCCGGCACGCAGGATGTGACCGCGCTCATTGTTGTAATAGGCTTGGGGATCGGCGGGATCGGCGGGCATCCGATCCGTAACATAGAACATTTTCGCTCTGTCACTGGCGTTTGCGTTTGTCACGTCTGCAAAAGGGGTGACGTTCGTTTCCGCGTAGACCGTCGGCGAAGGCATCAAATCGATTTCGTCATAAACGGCCGGTCCGCATGCGGTGATGGTCGCAAGACCCGCCAACAACACAAAGCGCAACAGCCATGAAGCCAATTTCGGTCTCCTTCTGCAGGTCGGCGCAAAGCACTTGAACACCTCAGGAGCGCAAACACGACCTGGAATCGAGGCTACCAAACTGACCCATTGAAGACCAACTGACCATTCACCCTCGCGAGGGCGCCTTGTCCGGGGGGCGTCAGCGCTTATCCGCACGACACCAATCACAGCGAAAACGCCAAAACCAGAATGCCCACAGCTGCAACCCATGACCCTATTACCTTAGGCACGAGCCATGACAGGCGGCGGGAAGCGGCCTCCATCGCGAACCAGGCAAGCGTCGCCAGAACAGAAATGCCGAAAGCCGTTCCCAGCAGCGGTTGAGGTGAGAGCCCCGTGTCAGACGAACCCGGCGCAAGACCGGTCAGCGCACCCGTCACGGCAACGAGCGCGTAGACCGTGGGTCGCGGCATCCAGCGCTCGGGTACGGTGGCCGCGAGCCCTATCAGCACAGCGGCAAGGCCAGGGAGCCAACTCGGCGGCGAAGCCAGCTGGCTAACCGACAGTGCAACAGCAGCAAGTGCAGCTGAAAGAACATAGACCGGAAGCGCGCCGCGCACGACCGTCAGGGAACGGCCGGCAAGGAAGGCGGCCGTGCCGATGAGGACGGCGGCCTGCAGCGGGTCGACCAGCGGGTGCAGCATGCTTCCGTAGAAGGGGCCGAGATCCCCGAACGCATCATGGGCAAAGGCCGTTGCAGGGGTGAGCGTCATAACCGCGCCGCTGGTCGACAAGATCGCAGCAAACCGTGGCAGATGCCTGCAGGATCGCCTTTCGGGGGCCCATTTCGGGCGGCGGTTCCTCGTCATGCGATGAAGCCGGCGACGCGCTCGGCGACCCAGTAGGCTGCCAGCGTTCCCACCCCGTAGGCCACGACCCGAAAGCCCCTCGATCCGGGTGCGACAAGTCTCTGCACCACGAGAGGATAAAGCTTTGCCAGTGCTCCTCCGACGGCTAGAGCCAGTGCGATGAACAGGATTTGCCCAGCCTCGACACCTATGTTGAACGACAGCAGCGCCAACGGCACGTCGTTCTCGGGCAAGCCCACCTCAAGCAGCGCGCGCGCGAAGCCAAGCCCATGCAGAAGCCCGAAGGCGAAAGCCACGGCCCAGGGATAGCGCTCCGAAAGCCGGGACCGGTCACCGGGTTCGTGCAGCAATTCCGCCGCAAGAAACATGATCGAGAGTGCGACGATCGCCTCGACCGGAGGGGCGGGCACGACGATCCAACCAAGGCTCGCCGCAGCGAGCGACAGGCTGTGTGCGACGGTAAAGGATGTCACAGCGGCGAGCAGCCTGCGCCAGTCGCGGATCAGCAAAAGCAGCATCAGGACGAAAAGAAGGTGATCCACCCCCATCAGGATGTGATGGACGCCCAGTGAAAAATAGGTTGAAAACACCCCGAGCGTGTCTTGCGACGCAGGGATGGTTAAGCTTGGGGTGGTAGAGGTGAGACGCGCGGTTTGAATGGCATCGGAGTCGATTAGCCTATAACGAATAAGCACGTCGGTGCGGGTCCGCTCCAATCCTTCGACCCGGATTTCGCCGCCGGCAAGACCCTCCGGACACGTCGCGATCCATCCGCTCAAGAAAGCGCGCCCGTCATAGGACGGTTCAGGCCCTCGGCGAGGATCGCACCCCTCGGGCAAGACGGCGTCAATTTGCATGGGTGCACCACCGACCTGAGGCTTGCGCCAGGTAACGCGCCATTCCAAGCCACCAATCGGCTGAAGCTCAAGATACCCCGGCTCGAGAGCATGTGCCGAAACGCGGTTCGGGCTGAACAGCACTAGCAGTGCGATCATGGCCAAGAACAACGTTCGCAAACTCATCGGGCCAGCACCTCAGCAGCGTTCGGCCTGTCAACCTCGTAGCGGGACAAAAGCGCGCGGTAACGCGCTTCACGAAGACTTGTTGCGAAGGCCGCGCGCCAATCCTGCTCGACCCGGTCTCTGATCTCGGTCAAAGGGGGCAATTCGCCTTCGCGCTTCTCGGTTACCCGCACGAGGTGTCGACCGAAGGGCGTTTCGACAGGACCCGCCCATTCTCCAGGTGGCAACGCATTGAGCCTGTCGAACATTCCTGCGCCGAAACTGCCGTCGACGACCCGCCGCGGGCTCAGACGAAACGCTTGCGGAATAAGGCTCGCCTGCAGGTATTCCTCGGGGTAGCCGCCACGGTCCAGAATCGCCTTCGCGGCGCGCAGGTCGGACTCGTCGAGAGGATCGTTCAGCAATACCTGCTCGAAGGCCAGCAGCGCCGGCATGGCGAACTTCTCGACATTGTCCTCGAGATGCCCCTGAAGAGTGGCGTCATCAGGCTGCACCGCCTCGGCCCCACTTTCGGTGATGAACTCCATCTTGGTCTGAAGACGCCGACGGATCACGGCGTCGTTGCGATCCAGGCCGAGGGCCAAGGCTTCACGAACGTAAACCTCTTCCCTCACATGCTGATCTATAAGCCCCTCAAGTTCCCGTGCTGAAGGAGCGCGCCGCCAGACTGCTTCGAACTCATTCACGAGGCGCCTTGCATCCGCTTCAGTGACGACAAGTTCATTGGCCGCGACGGGCGGCGGTGCGTCATCGAAAACAGCGAAAAGCCCGAAAACCGCGCAGCCAACAAGAAAGAAGTGGAGAAGCGGTTCTCGGAAAAGAGACGTCATGAAAGTTATCGATTACTTCGCTGCAAGGTCCAGAAGGACATGGATACCTGATACGCTTAACCAACGTACCTGCGGATTTGGGGACATCACGCAATCCCGGTCAAGAAGGCCGCACCCACTGCTGCGATGACGACACCGGCGGCCCGCACCGCGTAGCCTCCCCAGGGGCGCGCGGTAAGGGATCCGAAGGCGATACCTGCCAGATGCAGAATACCTGTCGAAACCACGAATCCCAACGCATAGGCATAGGGGCTTGCAGCATCGGGCAGTTCGGTTCCGTGCGCGTGTCCGTGGAACACCGCGAAGGCCCCGACGATCACGGCCGCGATCCATAACGGGGCCTTGACCGCCATCGCAACCATCAGGCCGAGGACCACGCCCGACAGGGCAATGCCCGCCTCGACTGCCGGAAGTGGCACGCCCTGCACGCCAAGTGCGCCGCCAAACGCCATCACCACCGGGAAGACCACGGGCAGGATCCAGATGGCGGGGCGACCGAGAAAGGCACCCCAAAGCCCTACCGCGACCATGGCCACCACGTGGTCCCATCCAAAGAGCGGATGGGTGAACCCACTGAGAAGCCCACCCTGCATGCCCTCATCTGTGTGTGCTTGTGCAGCAGCCCCAGTGAGAAAGAGAGCGATGGTTAAGGTGACAACTACCCCTCTCTTCATTCTTTATTCTCCTGATCCGATCTCGCGGGAATGCTACCAATTTGCCCTGCCCGATAAACATGGGACGATGCCGCGAACAGTTCTGCGGAGTCGATACGAGTGAGCTCTTTTCCCGGCGGTCTGGCCACAGCGCTTCGGATGGCGTCCGTCCTTGTATAATCGCCGATGTTCCCCAAAGCGATCACGACAGAGCCCACGACATCGGGTCGCAATGATGGCAATGACGCAAGCTCCTCGAGGATCCGTTGGCGAAGAGCTGGATCGCCGTAGCGCCCGTGCAACGCCAAAGCCGATACGACATCACGAATATCCTCTGCTCTGCTGTCCGGTCGGTCAAACCATCCCGCTGTCAGACGTTCCACTCCTGCCACTCCATCGATCTCGACAAGAGCCGTTGCCCAAGCCCCCAACTGGCCGATGATACCATTGTGCAACGCTGCTACGATCCGGTCACGGACGTCCGAAGGGTTCAACGCCAGTTTGCGCCGCGTGGCGCTGTCGACCAGAAACGGGATGGCGGTGTCGCGCTCGCCGGAACCGGCCAGAACCATCGTAACGCCGAAACGAAACGGTCGGGTGAGTTCTTCGCGCGCCACGACAACACTATCGGTCTCCAACAGAAGGTCGGACAAGCTGTCCTCAGGCCTCTCGATGCAGACGCCGCAGGCCAGCGCGGGATGCGCCATCCAGAACATGGCAAATGCAAGCCAACCCGCTCTGAAGGTCATCGTCATGGCGTGTACCAGATCGGCGAGGTATAGGCCCGCTCCTGCCCTGTCAGCGTTGCCGCCTCGGGAATCTCGGCGCCCAGGCGCACCTTGTCGTAGAGCACCCAGCGCGGCGTCGGGATCTCGATCACGCGCGCGTAGTAGAAGGCCTGCGCCGCCGGGTCGAAGTCCGGATCGGTCCAGACGGTCGCGAGTTCAGAGGCGCCGATGGTGTTCGTCCAATTCGCAGCCTCGATGTCGACGGTGTTGCCCACGGGTGGCAGCTTGCCGTCCGCGCCGGGCTCGCGCCCGTCCGACCAGGCAACGTCGTAGACCTGTTCGTTCAACTCGCCGTCCGGCGTCCGCCAGCCCTTCACGATCTGGATGCGGTCGAGGTTCGCGCCGACCGCGTCACGCAGCGCATAGACCATAAAGGTCGGCGCCTCCGCCCCTGCGGGTGCCGCGCGCAGGTCGCCGCCCATCGGTACGCCCTTCTCGTAGCCGGTGAAGGCGGGCGCGCGCGAGCGCAGGTCGTTCTCGTCGAAGTCCCAGCCGCCGAAGAAGCGCACCATCATGCGCGGGCCTGTGGTCGCGTAGACTTCCTTGCGCGCCATCGCGTCCCAGATCGCCTCGCGCGTGTTCTCTGTCGCCCAGACGCCGGTGTAGCCCGAAGCGACCAGCGACCATCCGGGGAATTCGCCGACATCGCTCTTGGCGAAGGGGTGAAGTGCGCGCATGATCGACGGCTCTGCGATCGGCGCCTTGCCGAAATAGTTCTCCTCCTCGGCGGTGGAGAGCGAGGTATGGCTGTCGGTCGAGCCGATCATGCCGAACTTGTAGGGGTTCGTGCCGAGTTTCGCCTCGAGACCGAGGCCCTGTTTCAGCGCTTCGCGGGCGTACTCGCCCGCGAGCATGTCTTCGGTCTTGGCGCCTGAAAGATCCAGGTTGCCGGCATCCCAGGTCTCGTAGTCGGCGAATTCGTCGTCTGGCGAGAGGTAGGGATGCGCCTCGCCGTCGCCCTTGATCTGGGTCGCCTCATAGAGCGGCTCCCATTTCGCGCGTTGCTCGACGTAGAAGGCGTCGAGCGCCCGCCCGGTGAACTGCGCGTCGACCGGAAACATGATCCCATTCGAGAGATTGCCGTTATGTGCGATGGCGAGCGCCTGACCGCCGGTCTCCTGTTCGTACATCTCCATCCACTCGTAGAGCTTGAGCGGATCGTTCGAACCGAAGGGCGGTTGTGTCACCAACGGTAGGACTTGCTCGGCCCGACGCGCCCCGTCGCGAAGAATGACGTTGCGGTGCAGGTTGTTGCCTTTCTCGAGCGAAGTCCACTCGTAGCCAATGAACGCGGTGAAGCCGTCGGGCTCGTTATGCGCTTCGGCCGCGTCGATGATCTGTTGCCAGGCGCCGGCATAGGCTGTTCCGCCCGGCGCATAGGCTTCGAGCAGCGCGGGGTCCATTGTGCCTTGCGAGAAGTTGCCGATCAGATCCAGCGCCGCCATGGCTGCACCTTCTCCGCCCTGTGAGAACAGTTCGTACCAGCGCGCACCCTGCTCGGTTTGGGTGATGACGGGCGATCCGGCCACGAAGTCGGCGGCCAACCCCATCATGTCGGAATGGTCGGCGACGACCAGCCAGTCCAGCGGGCGGCCGAGTTTCGTGGGCAGGCCGGTGGAGGAGGTGACCTGCTCTCCCTTGGCGAAGCGATAGGCCTCGTCGGGGCCGAGCGCGTTACCGAACATGCCCGCATCGAGCGAGATGTTGGTGTGCAAATGCGTGTCGCCCCAGAACACCTGGCTTGGGAACGCGCGCTGCGCATAGGGCGAATAGGCCGTGCCCTTATAGAACCCCTCAAGGCTCTCTTCCGACGGAATGAATTGCGCCATGGCCGGGCTGGCCAGAGCCGTCGTTGCGGCGAGTGCTATCGTGACAGAGCGGATCATATCGGTTCTCCTTTAGAACGGTCTGGTGGCAGGCCGCGCGATCTCAATATACTTCGCGCAGCCTGTCATTGACGAGGATCAGCCCTCGGGCGCGTACCAGATCGGCGAGGTGTAGGCGCGTTCCTGATGAGTTGGCGACACGGAGTCCGGCAGGTCAACCCCGAAGAAAGCGGCGTCGTAGGTGGTCCAGCGTGGCGTCGGGATCTCGAGGACCCGCACGTAATAGAAGGCGCGCAGCGACGGATCGAAGTTCGGATCCCGCCAATAGGTCTCGAGGAAAGGGTCTCCGATCACGTTAGTGTAGCTTGCGCTGGCCACGTCTACCGTATTGCCCACCGCACCGTCACAGGCACCCTCGACGATCTCCCGACCGTCGGCGCAAGCCACGTCGTAGACCCGTTCCTGCGTCACACCTTCGGCGTCGACCCAGCCCTTGATCACCTGCACGCGGTCGAGATTGGCCCCTTCGGGATCGCGCAGGGCGCGGATGAGGAGGCCGGGCACGTCGCCACCGCCGAGGCCCGTCAGATCCCCGCCCATCGGGACACCGTTTGCGTAGCCATAAGCCGCGAAATCGGACCGTGAGAGGTCATCTTCGGAAAAAGACGCTCCTGCGAAGACGCGGACGCGCAGGCGTGTCCCTGTCGTGGCATAGACCTCCTTGCGCGCCAGCGCATCCCAGATCGCTTCGCGCGTGTTCTCTTTCGCCCATACGGCGGCAAGGCCGGAGGCAAGCACCTGCGCGTGGGTGATGTCGTCGGACGGATCGTCCGGCGTCGCCCGGCCAGTGATCAGTTCCTCGAAGCGGATCGGATCAGCCGTCGGCTCCGTGATCGAGACCTTTCCGAAGAAGTTGTCCTCGGTCGTGGTGGCGAGGCCGGTATGCGAATCCGTCGAGCCGACCATGCCGAACTTGAACGGGTTGACGCCCATCTCCGCCTCATAAGCCATGCCGCGCTTAAAGGCCTCGCGCGCGTATTCCCGCGGCAGCATCTCGGGTGTCTTCAGTTCGGCCCCGAAGCTACCAACGTCCCAGGTGCCGTAATCGGCGAATGCGTCGTCGGGCGAGAGCATCGGGTGCGCCTCGCCGTCGCCCTTCATCTGGGTGACCTCGTAGACCGGCTCCCAGCGCATGCGGCGCGTGGCGTAGTCTGCCGAGAGCGGTTCGCCCGCCATGGTCACGTCATCGAACATCAGGCCATTAGAAAGATTGCCGTTATGCGGGATCGCCAGTACCCGACCGCCGGTCTTGGTTTCGTAGCGCTCCATCCAGTCCCAGAGATCCTCCGGGTCCTCGCTGTCGTAGGCGGAGAACGGAACGACTTGATCGGCCAAATCCTTGCCGTCCCGGAAGATCACGTTGCGGTGCAGGTTGTTGCCGCCCGGGCCCGATGACCATTCGAAGCCGTTAAACGCGGTAAAGGCGCCGGGTGTGTTGTGACGCTCGGCCGCCTCGGTGATGCGCTGCCACATCGTCGCCTCGAGTCCGGTGCTAGCCAACGGGTCGCCGTCCGGAGCCTCCTCACTGAACCCGCCGGTCCAGTAGAGATAGGCTTGGCCCATCGCGGCGGGGGTGCGCGGTGCAAAGACTTCGGCGAGGCCTTCGGCCCACGCGTTCCCCTCCAGCAAGGGGCTTTGTTCGTCAAGCGCGATGACGAGTCCGAGGTTTTCCGCGTGGTCGGCGACGACGAGCCAGTCGAGTGGCCGGGCCAGCCGCGCGGGGATTCCGTTTGACGACATCACCGTTTCGCCCTTGGCAAAGCGATAGGCATCGTCCGGTGTCGTCGTCGCTGCCATCAGCCCTGCATCGGCGGAATAGGAAGTATGCAGGTGCGTGTCTCCGAAGAGCACCTGATCCGGATAATCATGCTGCAGGTAGGGCGAGTACTCGACGTTCGGGTCGGGCGCCATGCCGACAAGCTCTTGCGCCAAAGCAGTTCCGGCCATCAGTGCCGCAGCGCATACACTCAAAAGAAAGTTCTTCATGCAAAGTCTCCTTCTGATTTTTATTTGCTCATCGAAGCAGAAACTGCTTGTCAGCAGGCCGGCGCGTCATGAGAAGCCTAAAGCCCCTCACTCGAATGCCTCCATCGTTTCTTTGACGGCGTCATCCACCGCACCCGCAAGAAGTCTGCCTGGATCATCGTCGCATGCGTCTTCGAGTTCCTCGATGAACTCGACCTTGAGACCAGAGCGGTCGGACTCGTTTGGGACCTCGGCCAGCACGTCGATCTGACGATTGTAGAGTGACACCATCGCCATGAGCCGAACGATGTCTGCTACCATTTGATCGTCGTCTGGATAGGTTTCCAAAACACTTTCACAGCTGTGGTGCATATGCGGCGTGGCGGCCTCGATAATGCGGTCCATCTCGTCATCGGCCTGTGCCGCACCGGAAAGTGCACTGATCCCGAAGGCGATGATCGCGACGCGGGAAAACTGTTTCATGATCGGTTCCAATACAATGTTTGACCGAGGCCGAACCGGCCGGTTACTTCTTCTTTTTCGTTTTCTTGGTGTACCCTGAAATTGCGCCCACAACGGCGCCGGCCTTGGCACCGTCATCTCCGCCGACAAGGTAGCCGACGCCCGCGCCGATTGCTGCGCCGCTGATCGTGTTCTTGGCGCGCTTGGAACTGGCTTCGGCAGGCAAGGAAAGCGCAAGGCATCCGACAAGGGCCGCAGTCAGAACGGGTTTTGCGAATTGGATCATGTCACTCACTCCTTACATCATCCTCGAGAAGGCCGTCTCCACCCGCCCGAGGGGCGTTATCGCTCACCGGCACCAACGCTGCGTTGTGCTGCATGAAAATCTCTCCTCAGAACCTGAAATTCGCGCCGAACACCGGCCCGGACTGGGCCGTGTCGAACACGACGCCCGCCTTGTTGTAATCGACATCGAGATGCCGCCAGCCGAAACTCATGCCGAACCTGTCATTGACCTGCCATGTAGCGCCGGCCAGAACGGACCATTCGCTATCTGCGCCGATACCAAAGCCGCCGGCCTCCACCGCACCGAAGACAGCCCAGCGATCCGCAACTTGATAACGACCGGTCAACCCGATCAGGGGACTGATCCAGTCCGCTTTCTCGGTTCGGCTGGACATGCCGCCACCCGTTGCCGTCAAGTCGAACTTGTTCTCGAGCCACCAGCCTCTCGCCCCAAAGTAAGCGTCAAGGTGACCTTGTGACGTCTCCGCAAGCGTTCTGCCGAAAGCGAGCGCGAAGGTTGTCGTTTCACTTTCGATTTTCACATTGTCGAATATGACACCGCCCAGAGCCTCATTCGATGTTGTGCGAGCATAGGTTGTGTCTAGATAGACGACCCAAGGTCCGTTTCTGGCGCTGGCCATCAACATCCCCGCGAAATCAAGATCGTCGAGAATATCGCCGAACGACAGATCGACACTGCCGGATGGCAGCCCCGGAATGGTGCCCACTTCGCCGGAGAGTCCTGAGAGCCAGGCATATGGCGTGACTTGAAACTCCCAATTGTCCGCCAACTGCGCGGACGCAATGGTACCAGTGCCCTGCATCGCCAGCACAAAAAACGAAAAAACCCTGTTCTTCATGCTCAAATCCCGACCCCACAAACGATTCTCCTAAATGATAGACTGGAAGTCGGGATCATTTTGCGACATTCTTGGGTATGATTGTTCCCTTGTTAAACGTCGTCGAATTCAAGCAGGTGATTGACCTTCTTGATAAAGTCGCGACTCCGAGTGTCGTGGACCGGGCACTGGCCGCGTCAGACATCTCCCGTCGGCTGCTGTCCCAAACACAGGGATTCATTCCTTACCGACTGGAAGCGAGCGTTGTGGAGCATGTCGCCCGGTCGCTCGGAGACCCGCATCTGGGTGCCCGTGTCGCGACGCAGTTCGATTACCAGGCTTATGCCGCCTATGCCCGGTATGTTCTGGGCGCCGGCGACCTGGGCGCGGCGCTGAAACGGGGCCGCATGACCTTTCCCCTGATACAGCCCGGGGGTGAGATCGTTCTGCAAGACGCCAAAGCGCACGTCCTATTGGGGCGCCGATCCACGGTCGGCACGGTCATCGGGCATCATCACCTCGACGATGGCGCACTTTTCATCCTCATCCAAGTGATCCGGCATTTCCTTGGACCGGACTGGCGACCAGCTTGGGTAGAGGTGACAGGCAGCTCGGACCGGCGCATGCAATATCTGGAGGACAAGATCGGCGCGCCGGTCCGATGCGGGGCAGAGATGCCCCTCGTCGCCATACGAGCGGGCGACCTTGGCACCCCGAACCCGCACCCGCCGCATCCTCGGGACATCGTGACACTGTCGGATCTCCCGGTTCTGATGGGAGTGCGACCGCCCCGGACGATGACGAACATGGTGGAACAGATCATACAGGCCCAGGTCACAATGGGCGAAGCGTCCGAGGACCTTGTCGCCGCCCGCCTTTCGCAAGGACGACGCACGTTACAACGCGCGTTGCAACAGGAAGGAACGTCGTTTCGAGAGATCAAGGCCCGTGTAATAGAAAACCGCGCACGCGTCTTGCTCACGGAGACGGACTTTACCGTTGCAACCATCGCCCGATCACTTGGCTATGAAGAACCCAAAAGCTTTCAGCGTGCGTTTCGCAAGTGGACGGGGCTTTGGCCTCACGCCTACCGAACGGTTCACTCAGATGAATAACATAGATGGGTTGAGAACGAAGTTGTTTTGACCACTTCGCGTTGTCGGGTGACGTCAACGAGTCAGGACGGTGCTGTCATTTGTGGACGGCTCCTGTTTTGCAAGGGTTTTCTTGAGCAAGATTGATCGAAGCAGGTTGCGGTCATTTGTCCGGCCTGTGTGTGCGGTGCATGTGACCGCTGGCC
>NZ_JBXWRD010000077.1:0-15533 GCF_059612725.1 Ruegeria sp. YKSF070
CTGGATCGGGCGCGATGTGGGCGAGGCGATGGGCGGTCAGGCGCTGGGCGTTGCGGTGACCGACGACCCGCTCGAGGCATTTGCCCAGGCGCAGGCGGTGATCGACTTCACCGCGCCCGCCGCGACGCTGGAATTTGCCGCCCTCGCGGCGCAGGCGCGTTGCGTGCATGTGATCGGCACCACCGGCATGACGGCGGAACAGATCGCGGCGCTGGAACCGGCGGCGCGTCATGCGGTGATCGTGCGGGCGGGCAACATGAGCCTTGGCGTCAACCTGCTGGTACAGCTGACCAAGAAGGTGGCCGCCGCGCTGGACGAGGATTTCGATATCGAGGTAATCGAGGCGCATCACCATCATAAGGTCGATGCGCCTTCGGGGACCGCGCTGATGCTGGGCGAGGCCGCCGCCGAAGGGCGCGGCGTGCGTCTGGACGATGTGGCCGACCGCGCCCGCGATGGCATCACCGGCTCGCGCCAGCGCGGCCATATCGGGTTTCACGCCATTCGTGGCGGCGACATCGTGGGCGAACATGATGTGCTGTTCGCCGCGCCGGGCGAGCGGATCGTGCTGCGCCACGTTGCCACCGACCGCGCGGTGTTCGCGCGCGGCGCGCTCAAGGCCGCGCTGTGGGGTCAGGGAAAGGTCCCCGGCCAATACGACATGGTCGATGTGCTCGGGCTCTGATCCCTGAGCCGGTAAGATTGCACTGTTATTGGGCAGACGCCCATGACGGTGCCATTGACCGAAAAACGGAGATTGTGTTTTCCCTTGACCTGCCTAGACTTGCTTGCATGGAAAACGCGATCTTTGATGAAATGTGGGGTCGGGACGGCGCGCTGCGCGAGGCTTATTCCGATTTCAACGGCTGGTTCGAGCAAGAGGATCCGGGTCGCCTGCGCAAGAAACAGGCAGAGGCTGAACGGTTGTTCCGTCTGACCGGCATCACTTTCAACGTATACGGACGTGCCGAGGCCGCAGAGCGATTGATCCCCTTCGATATCATTCCGCGTATCATTTCTGGTCGCGAATGGTCGCGGCTGGCGCGCGGGATCGAACAGCGGGTCCGCGCGATCAACGCCTTTCTGCATGACATTTATCACCGCCAGGAGATCGTGCGGGCGGGCCGTTTGCCAGCCGAGATGATCTCGCGCAATGAAGCATTCTTGCCGCAGATGATCGGGGTCTCGCCACCGGGCGGAGTGTACACCCATATCGTCGGTATAGACTTGGTGCGGACGGGCCCGGACGAGTTCTTTGTGCTTGAGGATAATGCGCGCACCCCCTCGGGCGTCAGCTATATGCTGGAGAACCGGGAAACCATGCTGCACATGTTTCCCGAGCTGTTTTCGCAGAACCGGGTGCAAGCAGTACAGAACTATCCCCGGCAACTGCGCCGATCGCTCTCGGCATGTGCGCCCGCCTCCGCCTCGGAAAAGCCCACCGTCGCGGTGCTGACGCCGGGCATCTACAACTCGGCCTATTACGAACACAGCTTCCTTGCTGACAAGATGGGTGTGGAACTGGTCGAGGGGCACGACCTGCGGGTGATTGACGGGCGCGTGGCGATGCGCACGACCCGTGGATACAAGACCATTGATGTCTTGTATCGACGGGTAGATGACGATTTTCTCGACCCTCTCAATTTCCGCCCCGACTCGGCTTTGGGCATACCTGGTATCATGGATGTTTACCGCGCCGGAGGCATAACCATCGCCAATGCCCCGGGGACAGGGATCGCCGATGACAAGGCAATCTATTCATACATGCCGGATATCGTCGAGTTCTATACAGGGGAAAAGGCACTGCTTAAGAATGTGCCGACGTGGCGCTGCAACGAACCTGACAGCCTGGCCTATGTGCTGGACAACCTGACCGAGCTGGTGGTGAAAGAAGTGCACGGGTCGGGCGGCTATGGAATGCTGATCGGTCCCACCGCCTCCAAGCGCGAGGTGAACGAGTTCCGAAAGAAGCTGAAAGCCAATCCGGGCAACTATATCGCCCAGCCGACCTTGTCTCTGTCGACTGTCCCGATCTTTACCAAGGCAGGATTGGCGCCGCGCCATGTCGATCTGCGCCCCTTCGTGCTGGTATCGCCGCAGGGTGTCGATATCACCCCCGGTGGGCTGACCCGTGTGGCGCTGAAACGGGGCAGTCTGGTGGTGAACTCGTCGCAGGGCGGCGGCACCAAGGATACCTGGGTGCTGGAGGACTAGAACATGCTGGGAAAGACCGCCGGCGGGCTCTTCTGGATGTTCCGCTATCTCGAGCGCTCCGAGAATACCGCGCGCCTGATCGAGGCAGGCCAGCGCATCGCGCTTACCAGGTCCGGTTCGGTCGACGACGAATGGACCAGTGTGCTGCAATCGGCCGGCGCATATGCCGGTTATGTCGAAACCCATGGCCCGGAGGTCACCCGTGACGGCGCCATAGACTGGATGCTGCGGGACAAGGACAACCCCTCGTCTGTGCTCAATATGGCCGAAGCCGCGCGCAACAACGGCAAGACGGTGCGGACCGCATTGACGCGAGAGGCCTGGGAAAGCGTCAACGAAAACTGGATGACGTTGAAAGAGGCCCTGAAGCGCAAGGTACCTGAGCGTGATCTGCCCGATGTTCTGACCCTGATCCGCCAACGCTCGGCCTTTGTGCGGGGGGCGATGCACGGCACGATGCTTCGCAATGACATCTACGATTTTGCCAGGATCGGCACATTCATCGAGCGTGCGGACAACACCGCGCGAATCCTTGACGTGAAATACTATGTGCTGCTGCCTTCGGTCGTTTCGGTGGGCAGTTCGTTGGACAACGTGCAATGGCAGACGATCTTGCGGTCTGTTTCCGCCGAGGGCGGATTTCACATGACCTTTGGCCAGGATCCTCGCCCGCGCGAGATCGCCCAGTTCCTGATCCTCGACCGCCGCATGCCACGCAGTCTCGCATTCTGCGTCGACAAGATACGGTCGAACCTTGGCTATCTGGCGGACGACTACGGCGTGCGGCTGCGCTGTCATTCGATGTGCGACCAGCTGGCCGATCACACCATGTCCCGTGACATCGATGAAATCATCGAAATGGGGCTGCACGAGTTCATCACCGATTTCCTAAAGTCGCTAACCGCCCTCGGTGGCCAGACGGAAATCGATTACAGGTTCTTTAATTGACCCATGCGACTCAAGATCAACCATACCACGCACTACACATATGATGAGCCGGTGCCCTATGCCCTGCAACAGCTGCGCTTGACGCCAAAGACCGGGCATGGGCAGACGGTTCTTGACTGGACGGTGCGCGTGGAGGGCGGCCAGAAGCAACTTAGCTTCGAGGACCAGCACCACAATACGGTCGATTTGATCAGTTTCGACGCGGGCACGACCGAGATCACGGTGCACTGCGAAGGGACGGTAGAGGTAGAGGATAACCATGGCGTGATCGGCCAGCATGGTGGTTTCATGCCGATGTGGATGTTTCTGCGTTCGACCGATGTCACCCGTGCCGGGCCGCAGGTGCGTCGCCTGGCAAGCAGTGTCGAGGGCCAACCCGGAAGCCTTGCCTGGCTGCATGGTCTTTCGTCGGCGATTCGAGTGGCGGTGAGCTATGAGACCGGACGTTCCAATGTCGACTGGAGCGCGGAAAACGCGCTGGATGCCGGGCATGGCGTGTGTCAGGACCATTCCCATGTCTTCATCGCTTGCTGCCGGCATCTGGATGTTCCGGCCCGCTACGTGTCCGGTTACCTGATGATGAACGATCGCATCGACCAGGAAGCAACCCACGCCTGGGCCGAGGCCTGGATCGAAGGGCTTGGATGGGTCGGTTTTGATGTCTCGAACGGCATTTCCCCCGACACTCGATATGTCAGGGCCGCGACCGGTCTGGACTATGCCGAGGCTGCTCCGGTATCTGGAACACGATTCGGCACCGCAGGCGAGGCGCTTTCGGTGCAGGTTCAGGTCCAGCAGCAGTAAAGGCATGCGATGACATATTGCGTAGGGATGCGGCTCGAACGCGGGCTTCTCTTCATGTCAGACACGCGCACCAATGCCGGTGTCGACAACATCTCGACCTTTCGCAAGATGTCCACCTTCGAGAACCCGGGCGAGCGCTGCATTACCGTCCTGACCGCAGGCAACCTGGCGACCACGCAGTCGGTGATTTCGATCCTAGAGGAACGCACCAAAGCACCCGCCGATCGCAAACCGTCGATCATGGAGGTGCCAACCATGTTCCAGGTGGCGCAACTGGTCGGTCAGACCCTGCGTGAGGTGATTGCCTCGAATTCGGAAGAGGGGCAGCGGGCGGATGCGGCCTTCAACGCGACCCTGATCGTAGGGGGGCAGATTGCAGGTAGCCCGCCGCGCCTGTTCCTGATCTACCCCGAGGGGAATTTCATCGAAGCGGGCGAGGACACGCCCTATTTCCAGATCGGCGAGACCAAGTATGGTCGCCCGATCCTGGTGCGCGCCTACGAGCCGGACATGAGTTTCGAGGCGGCGGTCAAGCTGCTGCTGGTAAGTTTCGATTCGACCATAAAGGCCAACCTTTCGGTGGGTCTGCCGCTGGACCTGCAACTCTACGAGGAAGGCAGCTGCCTGCGTGGTCTGTCCCGCCGTATCGACGCCGACGACCCTTATTTCCAGGCTATTTCCTCGGGTTGGGGTACGGCCCTGAAATCGGCGTTTGACAGCCTTCCCGACATAGAGCTCTGATCACCCGCCGACTGTCGTCGGCGGGTGCTGTCGTCATTTCTTGCGGCGCGGCGGTGCGTCACCACCCTTGTTCAACGGCTTTCCCGCTGGACGTGCAAACGGTTTACCTTGGCGGGCAGGCTTTCCTGTTTCGGTTTTCTTAGCGCGAAACGACTTGCCGGGATCCGATCTGTCAGACCGGTAAGGCTTTACGCCGCCCTGCGGTTTGTCCGAGCGATTGGGTCTGTCTCCACCGCCCTGCGGCTTGTCCGAACGAAAGGGTTTGCCGCCCTTGGGCGCATCTGCACGATAGCGTTTTTCACCCTGACTGCTCTCTGATTGGCGCGGTTTCGCATCGTCAGTTCGCGCTGGGCGGAACGCTTTGGGGCTGCTGAATTTGGACGAACGCTTGGGCGCTTGATCCGTCTTTTCCGCCGGCTTTTGTCGAGCGTGCGCCGGTTTCGATGGCTTGGATGTCACGGCCCTTGCAGGCCTCGCGCCCTTGTCCCTGGTCCTGCTATCCGGCTTTGGCTTGCTCCGGGGGGCCGCAGGTTCGGAGGCTGGATTTTTCGCTTCCGTCCGGTCTTGGGCCCGGACATCATGCGAAGCTTCAGATGCGGTTTCCGTTCTGGGCGCGCGCGGTGTTCTTGGAGCAGGCCGCTCGAAATCACGGTCTCGGCTCTTCTTGGGCGCCCGCGCGCGCGGAGTGTCGGCGGGAGGGCTATCGAGCAGTCGCGCGGTGATTTCCCCTTCGACGACACCGGACGGGCCGATTTGGTCAAGGAACCCCTGAACCGCCGCTTCGGCCAGTTCCACATGGGTTTCCTGCGCCTGCATGGTGATCTTGCCGATCTGGCTTTTCTCCAGATTGCCGGCCCGGCACAGCAGCGGCAGCAGCCAGCGCGGTTCGGCCCGCTGTTCGCGTCCGACCGAGAGCGAGATCCAGCGCGAGGGGCCGAAACTTGCCGCAGCCGACGGAGCGCCGCGCGCGGGAGGCTGGTTCAGTTCCTCGGGCGCGGTCAACCCGGCACGGTATAGACGCAGACAGGCCACCGCGATCTGTTCGGGCGTGAATTGTTCCATCAGGCCGGCGGCGATGCGGGTTTCCTCGTCCTCGACCGGATCGGTCCAGAGCGGATCGGAGAGGAGCCGCGCCTCGTCCTTGGCTAGAATGTCCTCGGGCGTGGGGGCCTGGGTCCATTCGGCCTCGATCTTGGCCCATTTCAGCAGGCGCGACGCTTTTTTGGAAATCTTGTCCGGCACGATCAGCGCAGAGATCCCCTTGCGCCCGGCGCGTCCGGTGCGGCCCGACCGGTGCAAGAGCCCTTCGGTGTTGGTCGGCAGATCGGCATGGATCACCAGGTCGAGGTTGGGCAGGTCGATGCCGCGCGCGGCCACATCGGTGGCAACGCAGACGCGGGCCCGTCCGTCGCGCATGGCCTGCAGCGCATGGCTGCGCTCGTCCTGGCTCAGCTCTCCCGACAGGCTGACCACGGCAAAGCCACGGTTGGCCAGACGTGCGGTCAGTCGCGCCACGGCGGCACGGGTATTGGCAAAGACTATGGCGGTGGGCGCATCGTGGAACCTGAGCAGGTTTATGATGGCGTGTTCACCGTCGCCACCCGAAACCTGCACCGCCTGATAAGAGATATCGGCATGCTGGCGTTCGCCGCCCAGGGTCGAAATGCGCGCAGCCTGGCGCTGATAGGTCTTGGCCAGTTCCGCGATAGCGGGAGAGACCGTTGCCGAGAACAGCAGGGTGCGGCGGTCTTCGGGCGCCTCACCCAGCATGAATTCCAAGTCCTCGCGAAAGCCGAGGTCAAGCATCTCGTCGGCCTCGTCCAGCACCACGGCGCGGATATCGGCCAGATCAAGCGCGCCGCGCGTGATGTGGTCGCGCAGGCGCCCCGGCGTGCCGACGACGATATGGGCGCCGCGTTCCAGCGCCCGGCGCTCGGTGCGGGCATCCATGCCGCCGATACAGGTGGCGATGCGCCCGCCGGTCTTGGCAAAGAGCCATGTCAGCTCGCGGCTGACCTGCAAGGCCAGTTCGCGGGTGGGGGCCACGACCAGCGCCAGCGGTGCTGCAGGCGGGCCCAGTGTTTCGGCCTCACCCAGCAGGGTGGGGGCGATGGCCAGGCCAAAGCCCACGGTCTTGCCCGATCCGGTCCGGGCCGAGACAAGCAGGTCGGCGCTGGCCAACGCGGGGTCGGTGACCGCCTGTTGTACATCGGTCAGCGTTTCGAAGCCGCGCTCGGCGAGGGCATCGAGAAGGGGGGAAGTCATCAGGGGAATGTCCAATAGGGCGCGGGACTCACCCCGGCGCAAAGATTGGGCCATCTAACGAAGAGAGGCGCATTTGTCCATGCCTGACGGCGTGAATGCTGCGAATACCGGCTATGTCGCGGCCAGATGGGCGTCTGCTAGCCGATGGCGCGGCAAACATGATCGGCGCAGGCCAGATCCTGCGCGGCGATGCCAAGTGAGCGGTAGAGCGTGATCGCATTGGTGCCCGAGCGCCCCGGAACCTTGCCCGAGAGCACTTCTCCGATCTCGCCCCTGACATGCGTCTCGGTCATCGCGCCCGTTTCCAGCGCCGAGATGATCTCGCGCGCCTGGTCAAAGGCCGAAGGGCGGTAGTCGACGAACAGCTCGGATTTCAGCAGCAGCGCCTCGTCGATTTCCTGCATCGAAGGGATCGAGGCGCCGACCGCGTTCACATGCGTGCCCGGCCCGATCCAGTCGCCGTGCAGCACAACCGAGGGCGATGAGGTCAGCGTGCAGACGATATCGGCCCCGTTGACCGCCTGTTCGGCATCGATGGCGGCGGAGAACGTGATGCCGGGAAAATGATCGGCCATGCGCCGGACAAATGCGGCGGCACGCTCCGGGTTGCGCCCGGCAACCCGGATCTCGTCAATCTCGCGCACCTGCGTCAGTGCCTCGACATGGCTTTCAGCCTGTTCTCCGGTACCGACCAGTGCCAAAACCTGCGCATCGGGTCGGGCCAGAGCCCGGGTTGCCACAGCGGTTGCTGCGGCGGTGCGGATCGCGGTGATCGCATCGGCATCCAGTGCCGCGCGGGGCTGCCCGGTCTCGGCATCGAACAGCAACACCGTACCGATATGCGAGCTGAGCCCCTTAGCGGGGTTGCCGGGAAAGAGGCTCAGCACCTTGATGCCATAGATCGTCGGGTCGCTCAGCGCGCCGGGCATCACGCCCAGCCGGTTGGTGCCGTCGATATCCATCACCGTGCGCAGCGGCAGGTTGGCCTGCCCCTCGGAGACCCGGATCATCGTCTTTTCCACAACCTCGATGGCGTCGCGCATCGACAGGTGCTTGCGGATTTCTTCGGCGGTAAAGATCTTCATGACAGACTTTCCTCTCCGGCAGGCCAGATCGTTTGGCCAGCCGGCAGATCCAGCACCTCGCGCAGCAATGCGGTATAGGCGTCGGGACGGGTGACATAGGGAAAGTGGCTGGCCGCCCGGAACCTGTATGCGCGAACAGGGTCCAGCGCGGCGCGCAGGCCCTCGCGCATTGGTGGGGCGATCAGGTGGTCGTCATCGCTTTGAACCGTAAAGATGCGGTCGCGGGGCAGGCTTTGCGCGGGCAACTCCGGCGCGGTTTTCAGCGCCTGCAATCGCGCGCGCAATTCACCTTCGGGGATGCGTCCGCGCACCTCTTGTAGCAAGAGGTGCACCAGATCGCGATAGGGGTGGTCGGGTGCCTGCCAAGTGCTCAACCCGGCCTCGAACCCCGCGCGCAGATCGTCGATTGGCGTGGTGGCAAGGTCCAGCGCATAGGGCGGCACCTGGTCAATCCCCCGGGCCGAAGCCAGCGTGTTGGCCGCCACCAGCCCGCCGCACAGCGCAGGTTCCGTGGCAGTCAGATACTGCGCCAGATAGCCGCCCAACGACGAGCCGAGCACGGTCGCGCCCCGCATTCCAGCGTCCGCGATCATTTGCGCCAGATCCGCCGCCCAATCGGCGATCCCGCCCGACGCCGGATAGCTGACCGCGAGGATCTGCGCCTCCTCCGACAGCGCCGCGATCTGTTGCCAGAAGATATCGGCCCGGCCCAGCGTGCCGGGGATCAGCACCAGCGCGGGGCCGCGTTGTCCTAGCCGGATCACCCCCCAGTCGCGGCCATGGACGACATGGCGCGCTTCCGGGTGGCGGGCTGCGAACTTGTCACGTTCGGTTTCAAGTTCGCTTGCCATGACCACCCCTCAGCCCTTTGCCGCCATCTGCGCCAGCCTGAGACAGGTGCGGGTAGCGGTTGCCATGTCCTGCACCGAAATCCATTCCAGCGGTCCGTGGATACATTGCATGCCGGTAAAGACATTGGGTGTCGGCACCCCCATTTCGGTCAGGCGAGAGCCGTCGGTGCCGCCCCGGATCGGGACCGAGATCGGCGCGACCCCTTCGGCATCGGCCGCCGCGCGGGCCAGCTCGACGGGTGTCATGTCCTTTTCCAGCCAATAGCGCATATTGCGGTATTGCGGATAGATCTTGCATTTGATTGTCGCGCGCGGCTCGCCCGCCTGCACGGCAGCGCAGACCTGGCGCAGCAGCTCTCCCTTGGCGGCCAGCCCGTCCCGCTCGAAATCGCGCAGGATGAACTTGATCACCATTTCCGACGAGCCGCCCTCCATATCGGTGGCGTGGATGAAGCCGTCGCGCCCGTCGGTGGTTTCGGGGGTCATCGTTGCCTGTGGCAGGGTTTGTACAATCTTCGAGGCAAGGTGGATCGCATTGACCATCTTCTCCTTGGCCCAGCCGGGATGGATCGACACGCCCGTCACCGTCACCACCGCGCGGTCGGCAGAGAAGCTCTCATACTCGATCTCGCCCACTTGCCCGCCATCCAGCGTATAGGCGAAATCGGCACGCAGATCGCCGGGCAGGCGCTCGCTCACCCCGTGACCGATTTCCTCATCGGGGGTAAAGGCCACGCGGATCGGACCGCGCGCGATATCGGGGTTGTTCAGCAGATGCCGCGCCATGGTCATGATGATGGCCACGCCCGCCTTGTCATCGGCGCCCAGCAGTGTGGTGCCCGAGGCGGTGATCAGGTCATGACCGATCTTTTCCGCCAGATAGGGGTGTTCGGCGGGCGACAGCACCAAAGCGGGATCGTCGGGAAAGGTGATGTCGCCGCCGTTATAGCCGCTGATCACGCGCGGCTTGACCCCGCTGGCGTTGAACTGCGGCGCGGTGTCCACATGGGCAAGGAACCCAACGGTCGGCCCCGGTGCGGTGCCCGGAATCGTCGCCAAAACGACGCCGTACTCGGTCAGTTCCACATCCTGCGCGCCCATCTCGGTCAACTCGTCGCGCAGCAGGTGCAGCATGTCGAACTGGCAGGCGGTGCTAGGCGAGGTGGTCGCGGTCTCGTCGCTCTGGCTGTCGATGGCGGCATAGCGGACGAGCCGATCCTGAAGTTCCTTGTCGAATTGGTTTTGCATGTCGCCTCCTGCGGTTGATCGCGATCAAAGGCGCAGGTCCGGAACAAGTCAAGCGGGCCGCTGCGACACCGCCGAGTGCCGCAAAAAGACGGGGCGGATCGGCCAGCATGCTTTACCTCTGAGCCCCAGACCGCTAGCCATTGCGTGAAACCAGAGGGAAAGGACCGTGTCATGATCGAAGCCGTCTCGGAAAACGCCTGTTTCGGGGGAGTTCAGGGGGTCTATCGCCATGCCTCGACTGCCACCGGCTGTGACATGACCTTTGGCCTGTTCCTGCCGGCCGAGGCCAAGGACGGCCCGGTACCCGTGCTGTGGTACCTGTCCGGCCTGACCTGCACCCATGAAAACGCCATGGTCAAGGCGGGTGCGCAGGGATGGGCCGCCGAGCAGGGAATCGCTCTTGTTTTTCCCGATACCTCGCCGCGCGGCGAAGGTGTTGCGGATCACGAGGATTACGATCTGGGTCAGGGAGCGGGCTTCTATGTGAACGCGACGCAAGAGCCTTGGGCGCCGCATTTCCGCATGTGGGATTACGTGGCCGAGGAACTGCCCGCGCTGCTGACCGAACATTTCGCCATCGACCCCGCCCGGCAGGCGATCACCGGTCATTCCATGGGCGGGCACGGGGCGCTGACGCTGGCGATGAACCTGCCGGGCCGCTATCGCTCGGTCTCGGCCTTCGCGCCGATTTCGAACCCGACGGGCAGCGATTGGGGCCGCAAGCAGCTGACCGCTTATCTGGGCACGGACGAGGCGGCCTGGGCCAAGCATGACGCATCGCTGATGATGAAACAGGCGGGCTTTGACGGTCCGATCCTGATCGACACCGGCACCAGTGACCAGTTCATCGACCTGCTTCGCCCCGAGGCGCTGGCCGCCGCCATCGCCGAGCGCCGCCAGCAGGCCACGGTGCGGCTGCAACCGGGGTATGACCATTCCTATTTCTTTGTCTCCAGTTTCATGGAAGACCACGTGTCGTTCCATGCCGAAGCGCTTTATCGCGATTGAGCGGCGGCATGGGCACGTTCGACTATGACCTGATCATCATCGGTTCCGGCCCCTCGGGGCGCGCCGCCGCGATCCAGGCGGGCAAACTGAAACGCCGGGTGCTGGTGATCGACCGCAAGGACCGGCTGGGCGGTGTCTCGGTCCATACCGGCACCATCCCGTCCAAGACGCTGCGCGAAACGGTGCTGAACCTGTCAGGCTGGCGCGAGCGCAGCTTTTACGGGCGCTCCTACCGGGTCAAGGACCGGATCAGCGCCGAGGATCTCAAGGCGCGGCTGCACATGACGCTCGATTACGAGGTCGACGTGCTGGAGCACCAGTTCAACCGCAACCATATCGACACGCTGAACGGGCTGGCCCGCTTTGTCGGCCCGCACGAGATCGAGGTCGCGACCGAGGCGGGCGATACCACGCGCCTGACCGCCGCCAAGTTCCTGATCGCCACCGGAACCAAGACCTATCGCCCCGATTACGTCCCTTTCAACGGCAAGACGGTGGTCGATGGCGACGACTTTCTGGAGATGGAGCGGATCCCGCGTTCGCTGGCCGTGATCGGCGCCGGGGTGATCGGGGTCGAATATGCCAGCATGTTCTCGGCGCTGGATGTGCGGGTGACGCTGATCGAACCGCGCGAGACCTTTCTCGACTTCATCGACCGCACCCTGATCCAGGAATTCACCCATCAGATCCGCGAGAACGGTGTCGATCTGCGGTTGGGTTCTGCGGTGGAGAAGATCGAGGATACTGGCAGCCATATCGAGATCAGCCTGGCCAATGGCCGCCATATCCGGGCCGAGATGCTGCTGTTCGCCGCTGGTCGGATGGGCGCGACCTCGGCCCTGAACCTGGATGCGGTGGGGCTGGAAACCGATCACCGCAACCGGATCACGGTGGATCGCAAGACCTATCAGACGTCGGTACCCCATATCTATGCCACCGGCGATGTGATCGGGCATCCTTCGCTTGCCTCGACTTCGATGCAGCAGGGGCGGGTCGCGGCCTGTCATGCGCTGGAAACGCCGACCCTGCCGGAAAGCCCCTGGTTCCCCTATGGCATCTATTCGGTGCCCGAGATGTCCACCTGCGGCATGTCAGAGGAAGAGTTGCAGGAACGCGGCATCCCCTACGAGGTGGGCGTGGCGCGATTCCGCGAGACCTCGCGCGGGCATATCATGGGGCTGGAACATGGTATGCTGAAGATGCTGCTGAGCCTCAAGACCCGTCGCGTGCTGGGGGTGCAGATCGTGGGCGAGGGCGCGACCGAGCTGATCCATATCGGCCAGGCTGTGATGAACCTGAAAGGCACGGTGGACTATTTCGTGCAGAACACGTTCAACTATCCGACTCTGGCCGAGGCCTATCGCACCGCCGGTCTGGATGCGTTCAACCGGATGCCGATCCCCGAGGAGTTCAAGGTAAGGCGCAAGAACGGCAAAGCCGAGACCGCCGACAAGAAACCCTCGGCCAAAGAGAAATGACAACGCTTTATATCGATGCCGATGCCTGTCCGGTGAAGGCCGAGGCCGAGCGGGTTGCCACCCGGCACCGGCTGCGCATGGCCGTGGTGTCGAACGGGGGGCTACGCCCATCGCAAAATCCGCTGGTCGAAACCGTGATCGTGCCCGACGGGCCGGACGTGGCCGACATGTGGATCGCCGAGCGCGCCGGGCGCGGCGATGTGGTGATCACCTCGGATATCCCGCTGGCCGCCAAATGCGTCGAGGCGGGCGCCCGGGTGCTGCGTCACAACGGCGAGGCCTTCACCCCCGCGAATATCGGCCAGCAACTGGCGATGCGCGACCTGATGGCCGACCTGCGCGCCGCCAACCCGCTGGGCGCGGGCGGTGGCGGCAAACCCTTTTCCAAAGCCGACCGCGCGCGGTTTCTGGACGCGCTGGAGCGCGAGATTCGCGCGGCGCAAAGGGATGCACAGGGCTGATATCCGGCCGGCAATCCCCTTGGCGGGTGGTATTTGGGGGAAAAGCGTCCGCATCCCGCCGCCGGGGGCCAAAACCCCTTGTCAGCCATCCCGACCCCTAGTATAGCGCGCGGGTTCTCGATGAGAATTTGGCGGCGGGGTGATTCCCGCCGTTTGGGTTCGACGAGGGTTTGCGATGCGCGCGGATCCTCCTCTCAACCCCAACGCCTGACAAAAAGGCATGACAATGCAAAGCCAAAATATCCGTATCCGGCTGAAGGCATTTGACTATCGCGTTCTGGACGCCAGCACGCAAGAGATCGTCAACACTGCCAAGCGGACCGGCGCGCAAGTGCGCGGCCCGATCCCGCTGCCGAACAAGATCGAGAAGTTCACGGTTCTCCGTGGCCCTCACGTCGACAAGAAAAGCCGTGACCAGTTCGAGATCCGCACCCACAAGCGGCTCCTGGATATCGTTGATCCGACCCCGCAGACGGTGGACGCGCTGATGAAGCTCGACCTCGCCGCCGGCGTGGACGTCGAGATCAAGCTGCAGTCGTAAGATCGGAGGGTAGAAAATGCGTTCCGGTATTATCGCAAAGAAAGTCGGCATGACCCGGCTGTTCATGGAAGACGGCAAGCAGATCCCTGTGACCGTTCTTCAGCTGGACAACCTGCAGGTCGTCGCCCAGCGCACCACCGAGAAGGATGGCTATACCGCCGTTCAGCTGGGTGCAGGCACTCCCAAGATCAAGCGCGTGTCCAAGGCCATGCGCGGCCATTTCGCCGCACAGAAGGTCGAGCCCAAGCGCAAGCTGGCCGAGTTCCGCGTGTCCGAAGACGCGCTGATCGAAGTTGGCGCCGAGATCTCGGCCGAGCATTTCCTGACCGGCCAGAAGGTCGACGTGTCGGGGACCTCGATCGGTAAGGGTTTCGCCGGTGCCATGAAGCGCCACAACTTCGGTGGTCTGCGCGCCTCGCACGGCGTGTCGATCAGCCACCGTTCGCACGGCTCTACCGGTCAGTGTCAGGACCCGGGCCGCGTGTTCAAGGGCAAGAAGATGGCCGGTCACATGGGTGCTGCCCGTGTCACCACCCAGAACCTCGAAGTCGTGAAAACCGACGCCGAGCGTGGTCTGGTCTTCATCAAGGGCGCCGTGCCCGGTCCGAAGTCCGGCTGGGTCACCGTCAAGGATGCCGTCAAGAAGAAAGCACCGGAAGGCCTGCCCTTCCCGGCTGCTGTGAAATCGGCCGCAACCGAAGCACCTGTTGCCGAAGCGCCCGCCGAAGGGGGTGAAGCATGAAACTCGATGTGATCAAACTCGACGGCTCCAAGGCCGGTGACATCGACCTGGACGAGGCCCTGTTCGGGCTGGAACCGCGTGCGGACATCCTGCACCGCGTGGTCCGTTGGCAGCGCAACAATGCGCAGGCCGGCACCCACAAGGTTCTGACCAAGTCGGAAGTCAGCTACTCGACCAAGAAGATCTACCGCCAGAAGGGCACCGGTGGCGCACGCCATGGCTCGCGCAAATCGCCGACCTTCCGTCACGGTGGCGTCTACAAGGGTCCGACCCCGCGGTCGCACGGCCACGACCTGACCAAGAAGTTCCGCAAGCTGGGTCTTCGCCACGCGCTGTCGGCCAAGGCCAAGGCAGGTGAGCTGGTCGTGATCGAGAACGCCGATGCCGAAGGCAAGACCGCAGCTCTGGCCAAGCAGGTTGCAAACCTGGGCTGGAAGCGCGCGCTGGTCATCGACGGCGCCGCGGTCAACGAAGGGTTCGCCCGCGCCGCGCGCAACATCGAAGGTCTGGATATCCTGCCGTCGATGGGCGCAAACGTCTATGACATCCTCAAGCGTGACACCCTGGTGCTCACCAAAGCGGCTGTCGAAGCACTGGAGGCTCGTCTGAAATGAGCGCGAAAGCACAACATTACGACGTGATCCGCAAGCCGATCATCACCGAGAAATCGACCATGGCATCCGAAAACGGCGCCGTGGTGTTCGAAGTGTCGATGGACAGCAACAAGCCGCAGATCAAGGAAGCGGTTGAATCGCTGTTCGGTGTCAAGGTGAAGGCGGTCAACACCACCATCACCAAGGGCAAGGTCAAGCGGTTCCGCGGCCAGCTGGGCAAGCGGAAAGACGTGAAAAAGGCCTATGTGACCCTCGAAGAGGGCAACACGATCGACGTGTCGACCGGCCTCTGAGCGACCTCGCTCTTGTAACAGATCGAACCCCGGCTGCCCTGCGCAGCCGGGGTTTTTCGTTTCACGGGTTGGGGCGGATGTTTCGGGTTGATCATCCGGCCTGCTCTTGGTTCAGTCCGACGCAGGACCTCCGGTCCGC
This sequence comes from Ruegeria sp. YKSF070, assembly GCF_059612725.1. Lineage (NCBI taxonomy): Bacteria > Pseudomonadati > Pseudomonadota > Alphaproteobacteria > Rhodobacterales > Roseobacteraceae > Ruegeria > Ruegeria sp. YKSF070. The sequence continues at coordinate 15,433 of NZ_JBXWRD010000077.1, forward strand.
ATGCATTCAGGGCAAGTGAGATTTCAGATGACAATCGAGGCGGTGATTTTCGACATCGGCAATGTGCTGATCGAGTGGAAGCCCGAGCGATATTACGACCG
>NZ_JBXWRD010000078.1:0-15100 GCF_059612725.1 Ruegeria sp. YKSF070
GGACGATCAGATCACCCTCTTCGACGGCACCGGCGTTGGTTTGCAGGACCTCGCTGTTGCCTCCGCCGTCGTCAACCTGGCAGTAGACCGCGGCGTCGCAATCCACGTGGAGATCTGAAGGAAAAGCGGAAAACCGGCGGTGCAGGGCACAAGCTGGCGTCAGGCCACCGCGCCCTGAGCGGTTGGAACGCGATCGACTGGGGCCATGGGAGGGACGATACCTGCATCAGACGCGTGTCCGAACGGCATGCCTGGCCGCAGTCGTCCTGTTGTAACGGCCTCAGCCTCAAACCTCTGATCGGATCGCGCCTGTCCACCGATGTATCTGCCCTTCGAAACTTTCGGAAACACGCGGCGTGGCGCGCTCTTTCAATTCATCACATCTGCGGCTCGGTGGCATCGAGAGATGCCGGAAAGTGCCGAAGGCAAGGTGAAGGATCCCCGCCATCATGTCCCTGCCAAGCCCGGGATATCATTGCAGCCCAAGCAATTGCTGGTGGCGTCTCGGCATCTCTTCGCGACGCAGAGACGAGTTGGCAAAGCTCTTGGGAGCAACGGAATGCGCATCGGTGCAGCGCCTTGCCAAGGGCAGAAAGCCATGCGCGCAGAGGATCGCGTGGGGTTGGGCCGGCCCATCTGAGATGTTTACCGCTAATATAAGACACTTGAAAAATCCCTTCACACCGTATTTGGAAAGGAATTCGTGACGCAAGCCAAAGGCATTTTCGATTTGGAAGCCAGAACATTGACAATTGTTGATCTCGAAAGGGGCCCGGCCATTGTCGTCGTACTCTTTGCGGCGCTCATTATCTGGGTCTTGTTCCGGCAATGGGAACGCACCCGATGGTTTCTGGTAAAACACCCGTTCATGGGTGGTATCATCGAGGCCATTCTCTTTGTCTTTGCAACCTATACCATCCATGGGATCATCATCCTTATCGGCACCTTGCCGCGATTCAGGGGCTGGGCCGATATTCCTCAGATCGGCGCGGAACTCGTGTTGCATCTGGGCTGGGCGGTCGCAATCGCGCGCATTGTCGAAGGCGCCGTGCACAAGAAACGCGCAGACAAGCCGGACTGGCGCGTCTCTCGCCTGTCCCGGATCGGCTTTTACAGCATCTTCATGCTTTTGGGCGTCCTCGGGTTTTTCGTTTCCGATGGCAATACACCCACCGAGCTGTTCGTCTGGACCGGCGCCACAGCCGCCGTTCTGGCATTTGTCATGCAGCAGACGCTCGGAGATTTTTTCTCGGGGCTTGCGCTGACGATCGAGCACCCGTTCAAGATCGGCGACTGGCTGCGGCTTGAAGATGGAACCGAGGGGCAGGTCGAAGACATGAATTGGCGCGCCACGCGACTGCGCAAATGGGACAAGACATCCTATGTGATCCCGAACGGACGTCTGGCGAGCGAGAGTTTCACCAACCTGTATGGCAGCCAGCACAGCTTTGCTCCCTGGTACACGGTGAAGGTTTCGAATGAACATGCGCCCGCCCTGGTGGTCGCCTTGCTTGAACAGGCGACGCGCGCCTGCAAGATCCCCTCGCGCGATCCCGAGCCTGTCGTCAGATTGATGGATGCAAGCAGTTCACCCTACACCTACATGATCTGGGTACAGTTCCCGAATTATCCGACGATGTTTGCGGGTCGCGACGAGCTCTATCGCGCGATCGACGATGCGTTGCGCTCGGCCGACATCGAGATCGCCACCGACATACAGGAAATTCGTCTGCGTGATTTCGGCAAGGTCAAGGCACCCTCAGGCTAGGACCCGAACCTTTGGGGCTCTGCCGGTACAATTGAACGCGTCTTGTCAATACAACCGGCCCAACCCCTTGATCCTGTCCGGATAATCATCGGAAAACCGCTAAGCGACTTCTCCGAAAATGCGGACAAGGCCGCGTGCAGCAGGGTCCGCACTGGTCAGCAACGGCAGGAAGAGATCGCTGCTGGACCATGGTGACAACTGAAAATTCCGGTTTACGTTGCCTGTACTGGCAGCCTCGACATCGGTCACGTTGATGACATGCAGACCCTTGACCCGTGCCAGTTCCGCTTGCAGCGCTGGCATTGTATTGCCGGGATCCGCCGTCTTACCCAGACGTGTTCGCCCAAAGACCAGCCTTGCAATGGCCAGGGCAGTTTCCTGATCCCGGAAATAGGCCAACGGGCTTGGCGTCGCGGTCCAGTTGAAACTGACGAAGGCACCCTGATAGCCCAGAAAATGCTGTAACTGGCGGGACACCAATCTGGAATAGCCAAAATCGACGTTGTAACCCGGATTGTAGATAAGGATATCCTTGTTCCGCGATTGGGAAAGCTGCGCATTGACCAGAGCTGCAAAATGCCGTCCCGCCGCCTCGATCTCGGCACGACTTGCGGGCGCGTTCATTTTTTTGATTGCGCTGAACGGCATGACCCCGGTTTCCCGCACGCCCACGACACGCAGGGAGTAGTTCTGGTCACGCGCAGCGGCGAGCGTAATCTGGCGGGCGTTTTCCCGGGTTTCGAGCGGTGGCTCCGTTGCCAACTGCGCGACACCCGTGTGCAAAGCCAACCCGCGATGGTCACGGGCCATGGCATGGGATCGGGTGCTCTGGTGATGGTTCGAACCGTTGCAGAACGGCCGGACCTGTATACGATCGTCTGCATCGTAACCGGACCGATTTTTCGTTAGCATTCTCCTTGACCAGTTAATTCGGACCGCGCGACCCAAAGATAGAGGTCGACCCCCTTCGACCGCCATCGCACCATAACGATTGGAGAGAACATGGCTGATAAAGATTTTTACGGCTGCCCTTGTTGCAGCGGGACCTTTGGCGGAATGTTTGCAGTTAATCAAAGTGTCCGTCAGCTTAAGGATCAGGCTGACAACACAGGGGGCTGGGCCTGCAACTGGGGGATAGATTTCCTCAGCATGGGCCGCCGCGACTTCATGAAGACCGGCGCTGCAACCGCAAGCCTGGCGGCGATGCTGGGCGCGGGCGGCACGGCGCAAGCGCAGGATCAAACCGTAACCATATTCACCAATGGCACGGTTCTGACTGTCGACGATGCCTTCTCCGAAGCCGAAGCCATCGCTCTGCGTGGCAACCGTATCCTAGCCGTGGGCACCGATGGAGAGGTGCGCGAAGTTGCCGGCGAGGATGCCCGGATCGTCGATCTGGACGGCAAGACCGTCTTGCCGGGCTTCATCGACCCACATGCTCATGTGGTAAGCGGTTCGGTTGTCGACTCGATCATGGAATATGTCGGTATGGCACGCTTTACCACGGTAGCCGAGGTGATTGACCACATCGCCCGGCGCGCCGCAGAGACACCGGCGGGCGAATGGCTGGCCTTTCGCAACTTTGACCCTGCGGTGCAGGACGGCGCCGACGCACTGACCTTTGCAGATCTCGACCCGATCTCCACCGAGCATCCTATCTTTGTTCTGAACGCATCGGGCCATATCGCCTATGCCAATTCCAAAGCCTTCGAGGTGTCGGGCATCACCAACGAGACCGAAGCCCCCCCCGGAGGCGAGTTCGTTCGAGATGACGCGGGCAACATGAACGGCGTCATGAAGAACAACGTTACCTTTCTCCTTGTTGCCGCCAACAATCCCGCCATGACCACCTCTGACCCGGTTGAGGGGTTGATCAACCTGCTCGACAAATGGGGGGCGCTCGGCCTGACCACTGTGTCCGAGTTGAGCCTGGGAGCGTTGTCTCAATCGCCTGCCGATACCCAGGTCATGGTCGCTGCCGCCAAGACAGGTCGGCTCAAGGCCCGGATACGTGCCTATCCTTTCTATACGGTCGGTGCCGATGCCTGGGACGCGGCGGGGATCAAGCAAGGCGACGGCGACGAGCTGGTGCGCATCGCGGGCTACAAGCTGGTCGCCGACGGTTCAAACCAGGGGTTTACGGGCCTGCAACGAGACCCCTATCTCAACAGCGACGACCGCGGCCTTGCCTATATGCAGCCTGACGAACTGACAGCCGCGGCGCTGGAGCGGGCGCAAAAGGGTTGGCACCTTGCCATCCATGGCAATGGCGACGCAGCGATAGACAACATACTCGCATCCTGTGAGGCGCTGCGCGATGCGGGTCTTGATATGTCACGGATCCGCCCCCGGATCGAACATTGTTCGATCCTGCACGATGAACAGATTGCAAGGATGAAAGAACTGGGCATCTCTGCCAGTTTTCTCATCGGACATGTCCATTACTGGGGCGTGGCAATGCGCGACACCGTCTTCGGCGAGGACAAGGCGCAACTCCTCGATCGCTGCCGTAGTGTGGAAGAGGCAGGCATCGGGTTTACCCTACATTCCGATTTCATGGTGACCGACCCCAACCCCCTTCATATGATCGAAATGGCCGTTACCCGGCGGACCTGGAAGGAACCCGATTACATCCTTGCTCCGCAAGAGACGGTAACGGTCGAAGCAGCCATTCGCGCGGTCACATCCGAGGCCGCATGGCAGCTGTTTTCCGATCACGAGGTGGGCAGCCTGGAGCCCGGCAAGCTGGCCGATATGGTCATACTCGAATCCGATCCGCGCGACGTTGCCCCGGACCGGATCAAGGAGATCAGGGTGCTGGAAACATGGATGGATGGCCGTCAGGTGTTTGCAGCCTGACCGCGCCCCGAGCGGCGATCGCCCTGCGATCCCGTTCGAAGGCGTGGTCATTTCGGGCATGCAGCAGGTGCGTGGAAGTCAGGCCCGGTGGCCGGCGGACTGTCGCCGGTTCACTGCGATGTCCCTTGCACCGGTCGCATTGTCGCAACAAGTTCCGCAACCTTCAGGCCGAATTTGCGCATCTCGGACTTGTTCATGATCGCGCCATCAGCGGTGAGATACATCCAATCGGTCGCCTTGAGCACATGGCCCCCTGCACTCTCGGGCAGCACGATCTGATAGTGGAGCTGGACCGTCGAACCCGAAATCGTGCCCTGGGCCTCTCCCACCAGATCGTCCGCGGTCGCGGTGAAAGTGTTGTCGGGGCCAAGGGTCAGGTACCATTTCCGGCTCTGGGTCGTCCCGTTGGAGTAGGTGAATTCCTCGGACAGGGTACCGGTGTCTCCGTCCCATTCGCCAAACATCTTTGCAACGAAGCTGTTGGCCATCTTTCCGTTGGGCCCAAAGATGATTCCCTCCGACAGGATCTCGCCTGAAAGGTGCTTGTTCAGAACGAACTGCGGGCCGGTTTCGGTGTAGTCCTCTGGCGATTGGAATTTGAAGCTGAGCAGATAGGTTTTCACGATCATCGCCGCGACGATCACCAGCAGGGCAACGGTAAGGAGTTTCATCAGGCAGGTCTCTCTTGTGGCAGCGTCAGAGCAAAAGCAAAGGCCGCGGATTTCAGCACGCAGGGGAGGATGGCATAGGTCAGTGTCAGAGCGCCCAAGGCGCGGGCATCGTTGTCAGCACCCGGTTGGAATCCCTGCTGCTCCAGCAGAGGCAGGGCAAGGAAGGCGGCCAGCGCCAGGGCCAGCTTTCCGGCAAAGGACCAGATGCCAAAGGCAGTCGAGGCATTCAGGCCCGCCCGGGTCAGCGCGATGCTGAACATGGCCGGCAACAGCACCATGTCGGCGCCAAGGGTCGCACCAGAAATGGCGCAGATCAGGACAAAGGGCAGCAGATCGCCAGGCCCCAGGAAGGCAGCACCGGCGAAACTGGCAATGGCCAGCGGCATCGCGATCAGCAGAGTCTGCCGGGGTCCGACACGCTGGCTGAGGCGGGTCCAGAACGGCACGCTGAGGCCGGCGAACAGAAAGAAAAGCACCAGCAGTCCACCCGCGTATCCGGCCAGTTGCAACCGGTCCTCGACAAAGAACAGGAACAGGGTAGAGGTCAGCGCCACAGGCAGGCTGTTGAGAACTGCCAGCGCCAGCAAGCGGAGCGCGCCCGCATCCGCCAGCGACGGGAGCGACAGGGGCCGGCCCGCCAGCACGGGCCGCGCCCAGATCGGGCGGGTCAACAGCGCGGTCAGCAGCGCAAACCCGCCAAGCGCCAGCCCAAAGGTCGGATAGGCACTGCCCGATACCCCAAGGCCCACAATCAACGCAGGTGCAATGGCCGCAAAGATCACCCCCGCCAGCATGCCGCCCTCGCGAAAGGCCGCAAGCCTCAGCAATTCACCGGGTTCGCGGGTTCTGGCGAGCGTCGCGCTGCGGCCATAGAGCAGGATCATGCCAAGGCTGTAGGCGGTGAACAGCCCGATCAGAATGGCGACCAGCTTAACGATGACACCGGGTCCGGCTGTCAGGGAGAACAGTAGTGGAAAGCCAAGCGCCAGCCCGCCGGCGGCCAGCATGGCAAAGGGCATCTGCGCCGATGGCCAGCGGTCGACCAGCCAGCCGATCGCCGGATCCTGAACAAGATCGACAAGCCGGATGGCAAGCAGGATGGCTCCAACCGTGCCCAGACCGATCCCCAGCTCCACCGCCGCGAATTGCGGCAGATGGATGTAAAGCGGGATCCCCGCCGATGCGAGCATCATCGCATAGAGGCTGACACGGGGATAGGTCATCACTGACCCAAGAGCGCCTGCGTGAAGCGGGCCGAGCGGCTGTCGGGGCCCAGGAAGATCGACATGAAATCGCGTTTGATCCCCTTGTGGCGCAGGTCACAGGTCTTGCGTCCGTTCAGACGGAACTCCAGCCGATCCGGTCCCCGGCTGATGGCAAGATAGCTGTCACCGGGTTCGACTTCCTGAAAACAGGTCGCGAACTTGGCGGCAGGTGGCGGCGGGTTCCCCATCCGCTCCATTTCGCGCAGCGTTGCCTCGACCAGATCGGATTGGCTGATCCTGCGCTGATAGGTCAGCTCGATCCCGAAATCCTGCGACCAATCCAGCGGCGCCGCATTGCGCGTGAACAGGCGCGCCTGATAGACAGGCAGACCCAGCAGGCGGAACGTGGCAGCGCCGCGCTCCTCGGCCCCCGGCAACAGCGATTGCACCTGGCTGGCGGGTGCGGCGACGGGCAGGGCAAGCAGGCAGAGAACAGCGAACACTCTAGGCATGGGCCAGCTCCACCTGCACCACATTGGTATGGCCAATCGCAAAGGAAGCGGCGCAGATTTCGAGGTAATACTGCCAGTTCCGAAAGAAGGCCTCGCCATGGCCCAGCTCCATTATCCGGCGCTTCTGATCGGACAGGCGGCGGGCCCAGATGCGGCAGGTCTTGCCGTAATCCTGACCAAAGCCAAAGCTTTCCTTGACCTGTAAGCCCGCCAGATCCGCCTGCCGTGCGATGGCTTGATCGGATAGCAGCATGCCGCCCGGGAACACGTATTGCCGGATGTAGTCCGACGAGGCGCGATAGGTCTGAAAGAAATCGTCGCGCACCGTGATCGCCTGCAACAGCACCCGACCACCCTCGGCCAGATTGGCCTTGAGCTTGGCAAAATAGCTTGGCCAATACCGCTCGCCCACCGCTTCGATCATCTCGATCGACACGATGTTGTCGTACCGGCCTTGGATGTCGCGATAGTCACGCAGCTGGATGTCGGCCCGTCCGTCCAGACGGCTTTCGGCATAGCTGTGCTGATTGCGCGAGATGGTCACGCCGGTCACATCGCGGCCCTCGCTGCTGGCCTGCTCGGCGAAGCCTCCCCAACCGCAGCCGATCTCAAGAACCCGCTCGCCGTCGCCTAGCCGCGACAGGATACGGGCATTCTTGCGGGTCTGAGCCTGTGCCAGATCGTCCCCGCCCGACCCGAACAGGCCCGAGGAATAGGTCATGCCGTCGTCCAGCCAGAGCTGATAGAACTCGTTGCCCACGTCGTAATGGGCCCGGATGTTCTTGCGGGCACCGCGCCTGGAATTCGCGCGCAAAACCGTATCCACAATGCGAAACTTGGCGCGGTTCAACGGGCTTGCCTGATCATAGCTGCCCAGATGGTCGCGATTGCGCATGGCAAGCTGCATCAACCCCTCGATCGAGGATGTGTCCCACAGACCCTGCACATAGGCCTCGCCCAGGCCAACCTGGCCATGAGCCGCCATCGCGGATACGGCGGCCCAGTCGTTGATCTGCATCTCGGCCTCGGGTCCGGTGTTGCCGAACTCGTAGCGCGCCCCATCGGGGGTGCGCAGCGTCAGTCTGCCCTCACGCAGACGCGCGCAGACCGAGAGGAATTCCGATTTCAGCGCTTTGTCCGTGAGTGCCATGATCTGTTCCTTTGGCTGGGTAGAGGGTGAGCGTGTTCATCATCCGGACGATCCGCATCGCGCTCGCGATGCCGTCCTCGTGGAACCCGTGCCGGTTATAGGCGCCGGCGAACCAGGTGTTGTTCTGACCCTGCATCGCGCGGATCTGCCGCTGCGCCCGCAAGGCCGCCTTGTCAAAGACAGGATGCGCAAATTCCACCCGGTCATAGACCTTGTCGTCGGGAATGGGTCGTGTTGGATTCAGCGTCACGAAAAGTGGATCGGTGTCAGGGATGCTCTGAAGGCGGTTCATCCAGTAGGTGACCCCGACACCGCCATCCTGGCTGCGATAGGCCCAGCTGGACCAACACGAGCGCCGGCGGGGCATCTGCCCTTCGTCGCAATGCAGAACCGCAGAGTTGGGCTGATAGCGGATGGCGCCAAGCGCGGCGGCCTCGGCGGGCGTCGCATCGCCGCCGAGAATGGCAAGCGCCTGATCGGAATGACAGGCAAGGATCACGTCGTCGAACCCGCGCACCGCCTGTCCCTGGGCCACGATCCGAACCGAGCCCGCCTGGCGCACCACCTGTCGAATGGGGGTGCCGGTATGGATCTCGCAACCCCGCGCCCAGAGCGCCGCTTCGAGCCGACGCACGTATTCGATGCTGCCGCCTTTGACGGTCCACCATTGATGCTGGTCGGTGCCGGCGAGCAGCGCGTGATTGCGAAAGAACTGTACCAGAGATTTGGCCGGAAACGCGTCCACATCATTGACCGGGGTCGACCAGATCGCGCCGCACATCGGCATCAGATAGTGGTCGCGGAACCAACGGCCCAGGCCCAGCTCCTCGACCAGGTCTCCGATTGTTTTCTCGTCATCCGTCGCGGCGGCCTCGGCCCGTTTCCCGAAGCGGATGATATCGGCGATCATCTTGTGGAACTGCGGCCGGAACAGATTGCGTTTTTGAGCGGTAATCGTACGCAGATTGTTCAAACCGTATTCCAGCCGCCCGTCGTCGATGCTGGCGCAAAAGCTCATCTCGCTCTTGATCACCGGGACATCCAGCTCGCGAAACAGCCGGGTCAGATAAGGGTAGGTCGCGTAGTTGAAAACGATAAAGCCGGTATCGACGGGCTGGTCGCCGTTCCTGCCGGCCATGACCGTCCGGGCATGCCCCCCCAGACGCGGCGCCGCCTCATAGAGAGTGACATCATGGGTAACAGAAAGATAGTAGGCGGCAGAGAGACCGGAAATGCCGCCTCCGATAATTGCAATCTTGCGGCGGGGACCCTGGGTCTGGTCCAGCATGGGCAACATTCCTTCGTGTTGTTTGAAGGTGTTACGATGGCGCGGGAGAAACGGATCACCATTTTTCAAACAAGGTCGCGTTTGGGTGATCCGCAACCGGCCTGACCGCGTAAACAGGTCATGATCGAACATGTTGCAGCCCAGACCTATCACGCCCGGCAGGGAAACCTGAAGAACGCCTTTCGCTACGGGGTCGACTACATCCTGACCGATTTGGGTACAGGCGCACCGCCGCTGTTGTCGCGCAACCGGTTCAACCTGTTCTCGATCCATGACAGGCATCACGGCGGTCCGCGTGGCAACGGGCAGGGGGTCGCTTGGTTCCGTGATCAGTTGCGCCAACGCGGCTTTCCGGTCGAGCGCGCCCGGCTGTTCCTGCTGACGCAACCCAGCTTTCTGTGGTTTCATTTCAATCCGGTCAGTTTCTGGATCGCAGTCATCGACGGCACCCCGCGAGCTTTCATCGCCGAGGTGAACAATACCTTTGGGCATCGGCATTGCTATTTCGCGGCCCATTCCGATTTCCGGCCGATCCGCCGAGAAGAGGTCATCCAGGCCGAAAAGCTGATGCATGTATCGCCGTTTCAACAGGTCGCCGGAGAGTATCGGTTTAACTTCGAGCTGACCGACAGCGCCGTGAACATCCGTATCGCCTATCAGAACGGCGATCAGGGTGTGCTGGCGACACTGAACGGACTGCGCCGTCCCGCGACCACTGTCTCGCTGGCCGGGGCTGCCCTGCGCCGACCGCTTGGTGCCATGCGCGTGGTCGCTCTGATCCATTGGCAGGCGCTGAAACTCTGGATGAAGCGGGCGCCGTTCCTCAGAACACCGCCCCCGCCCGAACCGCTGATCTCGGACAGTTCGACCTATTCGGGCCGCAAGGCATGAACAGTTTCGCCGGCAAGACGATCTGGCTGGTCGGGGCCAGCCACGGGCTGGGCCGCGAAATCGCCCGAAAGCTGGACCGGCAGGGCGCGCGGGTCATTCTTTCCGCGCGCTCGGCCGACGCGCTTGAAACGCTGGCGGCAGAGTTGAGGCAAGCGCGCGTCGTGCCAATGGACGTCACCGACCTGAGCTCGGTCATCCAGGCCGCAGATGTGGCGGGTCGGGTCGATGCAGTGATCTACAATGCCGGAACCTATGAGCCGATGCGCAGCCAGGACTGGGATACAGAGACTGCGCTGACAATGAACGACGTGAATTTTGGCGGTGCGTTGCGCGTTCTGGGACAGGTCCTACCCGGTTTCGTCCGGGCAGGGCAGGGCGACATTACGCTGATCGGATCCCTGGCCGGGTACCGGGGTTTACCCGCGGCCATCGGCTATGGCGCCAGCAAGGCCGCGTTGATCAGCCTGGCCGAGACGATGCGGCACGATCTGCGCGGCAGCGGCGTCACGGTGCGCCTTGTCAATCCCGGCTTCATCAAGACCCGGCTCACGGGCAAGAACAGCTTTGCCATGCCGCAGATCATGGCCCCCGATCGCGCAGCCGATCATGTTCTGGCCGCGATGCGTCACCGTCGGTTCCGCACAGACTTCCCGCGCCCCTTTTCTTGGGCGATCAAACTGTTGCACCTGCTGCCAGATTGGCTGGTCTATCGCGGTGGATGACAAGGAGGCGGGGCGGTATCCGGCCCAATCCGATCCTAGTGAATTGAGCCAGACAATTCGAACCCTCGTTCGCGGCTGTTACGAACTGTTTGCATGGGCCTGCTGTGCGCGAACAGCGGACATAGCCGATGACGGCGCGGATCGAGCGCAAAGATTCCCCCGGCGCTGTACCGCTGATAAGCAGCTTCGCCAATCCGGGCGTTCGTTTGCGCGCAGCATGACAAGCCGGGCGTACGACGGCAGGACGGACTCTTGAGACCTTCGCAGAAATTGGATCAACTCAAGGAACCGGCTTGTTTCGTGCCTTCGTCAGTTGCGCACCAATGGGCAAATCCCACCAGCCGCGTCGAGTTCCAAATGGGAAAAATGACAATATCGAAAATCTTCCCAATCCGGGTACGAATACGCCCTGAGCAGGACAAAGATAACGGTTCAGTCGGAGCCGCATAGCTGCCTCCACCAGCGTCCAAGGAAGAGATCGATTACGGACAAGTCGATCTAAATGGGTTGCGAGGCCCGGCAGCACTCTGCGTAGTGGCTTGGTTGCGAGTTGGTTGCTATCCTCTCGAAGGACATTCCTGAGGACGGGACAGTGCGTAGGACGCCTATCATCGCTACATACGTCACGACGCCGCTGCCCACTCTGGTCGAGGCGGTGGCGGGGACGCGGGCGATCTCCAGGATCTTTTCATCGGCCGACGTACCGGAGATTGCGCAGGGAGCTTCGGCTCGCTTCATGCCGCAGCGAAATCTGTATGCCCTTCTCGAGGCGACGGCCCGGGAACTCGGGATGCGCGACCTCGGCCTCGCCTATGGACGCCACCTCGATGTCGCCGACTGGGGGCTCTGGGGATCCTATGTCCGGGACGCCGAGACGCTGGAAGGGGCGTTCAGACGCACCGAGCGAGCGATGCCGTACCACGTGAGCATGGACACGCTCACGCTCGAGATCCGCGGCGACGAGGCGTGGTTCATCCACCGCGCCGAGCTGTTCGGCATTATCGGATACCCGCACTATGCCGCCTGCGCTGCCGCCGCCATGATCAGCCTCATCCGGGCATTCACTGGCCCGGGATGGGCGCCGAGCCGGATTGAGGTCAACCTGCCGCGACCGCGTCCTGCCGGGACATGGGAAGACATCTTCCGCTGTCCGGTCGTCTTCGACCGGCCTGACCTTGTGGTTGTCCTGCCGCGCGATCTGTTGACCTCTGCGAGGATTTCCCCATCCGCCGGTCACCCGGTCACGACCGCGGATCTGCGCCGGCTGGTTTCTGCCGGGGCTCCGCCCAACTTCGTGGGCGAAGTCACCGAGATCGTGCGGTCACGCCTGCACCACGAGGCGTCCGACTTCGAGGGGCTGGCGCACCTTCTTGCCATCGGGCCGCGGACTCTGCAGCGACGTCTCGACGAGGCCGGAACGAGCTATCGCGACATCGTTGCACGGGTTCGCATGGACCGTGCCCTCGAATTGCTGCATGAGACCGACATCCCGATCCTCGATATCTCGGCAGACCTCGGTTACTCGGCGCCGACGCACTTTGCCCGTGCCTTTCGCAAGGCCCTGGGCCGGTCTCCGGCCGAGATCCGCCGCGCGTCGAAGGGCGCAATGCAGCGGCAGTCCGACCGCCAAAGGACCTGATCCCAGCGCTTCGGCGAGCGCCGGTGCTTTGTCGTAAAATGGTCGGTTCCGGCGGGCCCGAACGTGTACAAATTCACACATGCCGAGAGTCGCAGATTTGAAGCGGCTCGTTTGCAAAATGGAGCGAGACCAAGCATGATATCCTGGAAGTCGGCCGCAGCCGCCGCGTTGATCCTTTGGGCCGCGCCCGCCGTCGCCGAGCCCACCTACAAGGCGGACGTCCCACCTTCGATCCTTACCCCCGACACCGTCGAGACGCGGCTGGGCACATTGCGGTTCACCGACGGCGCCCCCGACACCGAGACGGTGGCTCTGGCCTACGACAACCTTGACTTCATGCGGGGCGTGCAGGCGTTTCTCGATGGCATGCCGGCGGCATCGATCTATGCGATGTGCAACGGTCTGAAGGAAGATGCCGGGCTGGACGATCAGACGTTCGGCATTTTCGAAACACTGATGGACGCCAGGTCGATCTTCCTGACACCGAACTCGACAACCGTCTACGTCACCCACTGCTTTGACCTGGAAAACGGTCCGATCGTGCTTGAGGCGTCGCCGGGACTTCTAGGGCCGATGGACGATGGCTACTTCAGGCATGTCACCGATGTGGGCCTCACCGGTCCCGACAAAGGTGAGGGCGGAAAGTATCTGTTCGTGCCGCCGGGCTACGAGGGCGAGTTGCCCGCGGAAGGCTACTTCATCGTCAAGTCGTCTACCTACACGCTGTGGCAACTGGCCCGGGCCTTCGTCACGGACGGAGATATCGAAGCGACGGCCCAAGGCGTCAAGGACACGATGCGGGTCTACCCCTGGGCGCAGCGCGACAACCCGCCAGAGACAAAGTTCGTCAACTTGTCGGGGCTGCAGATCAACACCGTCCACGCCAACAATTTCGAGTTCTACGAGGAAATCAACGCGGTCATCCAGAAGGAACCCGGAGATGCCCTGCCGGCTGAAGTGGTCGGCACGCTGGCGGCCATCGGCATCAAGAAGGGCCAGCCCTTCGAGCCCGATGAGCGGATGCGCGCGATCCTGGCGGACGCGGTCGCGGTCGGGAATGCCACCGCGCGGGCGATCGTGTTCGCCCAGCGGGATAAGCGCGGCTTCTACTATCCGGACCGACAGTGGAAGACCAGTTTCATCGGCGGCAGTTCCGAGTTCTACGACAACGGCGAGCGGTTGCTCGATGCCCGTGTCCTTTTCCACTACTACGCCACCGGAATCACGCCAGCCATGGCGGCGCCCGCCGTCGGCACGGGATCCGTCTATGGCTACGCGGAACGCGATGCCAACGGCGAGTATCTCGACGGCGGCAAGACCTACAGCATCACGCTGCCGGCCCCGGTCCCGGTCAACAACTTCTGGTCCTTCATGGTTTACGATAACCAGACCCGTTCGATGCTGGAAACCGACCAGAAATTTGCAGGCGTGGACAGCAACAGCCCCGATCTGATGGCGAACGAGGATGGTTCCTATACGATCTGGTTCGGCCCCGAGGCACCGGAAGGCAAGGAAGGCAACTGGGTCCAGACCATGCCGGGCAAGGGCTGGAACACGCTGATCCGCCTCTATGGCCCGCTGGAGCCCTGGTTCGACAAGACCTGGAAGCCGGGTGACTTCGAGCCGGTCGAATAGGCCGCAAGCGCTTTGGCCCGGCCAATCGCCGGGCCAGATTTCACCATTCTCAAAAAGGACAAAAGTCATGAGCAGGACAGGGATCTTTTCAGGAACGCTTGCTGCCCTTGCCAGCCTTGGCATGTCGTCTGGCGCATGGGCGCAATCCACCAGTGACGCCGAACTGGCCAAGCAATTGTCAAACCCCGTCGCTTCGCTGATCAGTGTTCCGCTCAAGTTCGACTACGATTCCAACATCGGCACCGGGGACGATGGCATCAGCCGCACCTGGACGATACAGCCCGTCATCCCCATCAGCTTGAATGAAAACTGGAACCTGATCTCCAGAACGATCATTCCCTACTCCGTGAACACGAATGTGCCTTCGGGGTCGGGCAGCACCTCTGGCCTGAGGGACGTGACGCAAAGCTTCTTCTTCTCGCCCAAGAATCCGACGGCCAATGGCCTGATCTGGGGCGTCGGCCCGGTCTTCCAGATCCCGTCCGGCAGCGATCTGTCGTCGGACACCTGGGGCGCTGGTGTGACCGGTCTGGTCCTGAAGCAGGAGAATGGCTGGACCTATGGCGCGCTGGCCAGCCAGGTCTGGGATGTCAGCGGCGATGTCGAGATCAACACAACCTTCGTGCAACCGTTTCTGTCCTACACGACGCCCACGTCGTGGACCTATGGCCTGAATACCGAGAGCACCTACAACGGCGTGACCAACGAATGGTCTGTGCCGGTCAATGTGACTGTCGCCAAGCTGGTGAAATTCGGCAAC
>NZ_JBXWRD010000079.1:0-15193 GCF_059612725.1 Ruegeria sp. YKSF070
GGCGGGCGCCATCACCCCCGTCCCCGGCGGCGTCGGCCCCATGACCATCGCCTGCCTGCTCGCCAACACCCTCACCGCATGCACTCGCGCAAACAAACTCACAGAACCAAAGGGACTTACTCCGTGAGCACGGTCGCGGATACTCGCCTGCTGCCGGGAAGACCGGTGCGCGCGCGGATCCTTTCCGAGGTGAGCGCCTATGTGAACCAGGTCGGGCGGATCGGCAAGCTGGTCTCGATCTCGATCGGCAATGTGCCCGAGGTGGCGGTCTATGTGCGCAACCAGGCGCGTGCCGCCAGCGCGGTGGGCGTGCCCTTTGACCAGCAGCTCTGGGATCGCTCGATCAGCCAGGAGGTTTGCCAAAGCCTCATCCGTGAGATGAACGACGATCCGGATGTGCTTGGAATCATTCTGCAACGTCCGGTTCCCGATCATATCAACGTGCGCGCCCTTCAGGCCGCGATCCATCCGCTCAAGGATGTCGAGGGGATGAACCCCGCCTCGATCGGCAATATCGTCTATAACGATGTGGCGATGGCGCCCTGCACGGCGGCGGCGGCGGTTGAACTGATCCGCGAGACCGGCCTGACCATGACCGGGCTCGAAGTGGTGATGGTCGGCCATTCCGAGATCGTGGGCAAGCCGGTGGCGATGATGCTGATGGCCGAGGGCGCCACCGTCACCGTTTGCCATCACATGACCCGCTCGGTCGCAATGCATTCGCGGCGTGCCGATGTGGTGGTGGTGGCGGTGGGCAAGGCGCATCTGATCGGGCCCGACATGATCAAGCCGGGCGCGGTGGTGATCGACATTGGTATCAACCATGTGCCCGGTCCCGACGGCCCGGTCGTGGTCGGCGATGTGCAGACCGACGCGGTCAAGGAAGTGGCGGGCTGGATCACGCCGGTTCCGGGCGGGGTCGGGCTGGTCACCGTGGCGATCCTGCTGCGCAACGCGATCCGCGCCCATCAGCAGCAGCGCGCGGCGGGCTGGATCCGCTGATCGGTCGCCTTACCAGGCCAGATAGCCGATGGCCAGGAAGGCGGCCAGGCAGCCGGCCCATTGCGGCCGGCTCATGCTTTCGCGCAGAAAGGCCCAGGCCAGCACGATGGTGATCAGGCCGAACATGGACGAGGCCACCGCCGCCAGTTGCGGATGATCCAGCACCCCCGCCGAGATCACCGCCAGCAGGGCAACCCCGTCAAGCAGCCCCATCACCACCAGCGGCAGCAGGGCGGCGGCGCCCACCCGCAGCGTCTGGCGCCGAATCACGATGAGCGCCAGCAACAGCACTAGCGCCGTGACCCGCGCCAGCAGCGTCGCGTTCAATTCGCCATCCAGGGTGGCGGCCAGTTGGCCCAGCTTGAAAGTGGCGGCAAAGCCGATGGCGGCGATCACCGACAGCGCGATGGTCGGCCCCTTGGGCGGGGCGGGGTCGGCGCTGTCATCGGACAGGCCCGCCACCACGCCGACCGCACCCACGATCACCAGCACCGCCAGCACCTGATCGGCACCGATGGGCGACCCGGCCAGAAAGGCAAAGAGCAGCGAGAGGATCGGATAGGCGCCGATGATCGGCGCGACCAGCCGCACAGGCCCGCGTTCAAAGGCAAAATAGAGGCCGAGACTGGCCACCAGAAAGGCCAGTCCGGACCCGATCGAGAGCCACAGCGCCGGCCCCTGCGGCAGGCGCGCACCCTCGGTCGCGGCCAGAACCGACGCCTGAAACGCAAGACCGGTGGCCAGCACCACCGCCAGCGCCCCCATCAATGGCACGGTTCGGCTGAGATAGCGGATGGTGATGTCATGCAGCCCCCAGCAGAGCGCCGCGATCAACCCCAGGCCCAGCGCGCTCATGACGTGCCTCGCGGGGTGGAAATCTGCCGGAAACGGGTTCGAATGGCTTGCACGGTGGGTCCTCGAGATATATTCTCTTCAATAAAGAAATTTTCCGCTAATGCAAATGACCGGAGTGGCAACGTGCTGGATACCAAATACCCCGAGATCATCCCCGGGCCGCCAAAGCCCAGCGCTATCCTGCAACCGAGGGTGTTTTCGCTGCCGCCTGGCACCGAACGCTATGTGGTTCCGGGGGCGGGGGCAATCCTGCTTCGGCTTGAAACCGGCGACCGGATCGAGATCGAGAATACCGAGGGCGGTCAACCGTGTGAGATCGTCTGCGCCGACCTGCTTGGCGGTTTCGATACCGGGCTGATCGGGGCGCGGGCGCAGGGGGCTCCGGCGGGGCTGATGGCGCTGCTCACCTCGGGCGATCCCTCGCTGCGGGGCCTGCGGATGGGGATCGAGGCGCGCGGGCTGAACCTGTCGCAGGCGGGCGCGGTGCATCTGTTCGAACACGGCACGCCGGCGGGCACGACCGAAAGCTTTACCGCCAGCCGCGAGGGGATCGTGATCATCGCGGCCCCCGGCGGCATCATGGATTTTCAGGCGCAGGATACCGCCACGCCGCTGACCGTGTTCATCCGCCGCGCGGTGCTGAAAAGCGCGGCCCGGTTCGAGTTGCCCGACCCGCTGGCCGATCCGGTTGCCGATATCCGGGTGCATTCGGCCACTGCCGAGGCCTATTTCGTCAAGGCGGGCGATTACATCCAGATCCTCGACGTGGACGGGCGCCAATGCACCGATTTCCAGTGTTTCGCCGCGCGCAAGCTGGACAAGGGCATCGCCCATGCGCTGGACGTGACCACCACCCGGACATTGATGGGCCATGCCTATCCGATGCCGGGCCTGCACGCGAAATATTATGACCAGGAGATGCAGCCGCTGGTCGAGGTGATCCAGGACACCTGCGGGCGCCACGATGCCTTTGCGCTGGCCTGTGCCGCCAAGTATTACGACGATATCGGCTATCCCGGCCACATCAACTGTTCGGACAATTTCAACGCCGCGCTGGCGCCGCACGGGGTCGCGGGGCGGGCCGGCTGGATGGCGATCAACTTCTTCTTCAACACCGGGCTGGACGATCACGGGGTGATGTATGCTGACGAACCCTGGTCGCGCCCGGGCGATTATGTGCTGCTGCGCGCGCTGACCGATCTGGTCTGCGTCAGTTCGGCCTGTCCCGACGATACCTCGGCCGCCAATGGCTGGAACCCGACCGACATCCATGTCCGCACCTATAGCGGCAAGGAGACCTTTCAACGCGCCGTAGCTTACCGGCCCACCCCCGACGCGGAACCGAAAATGACCAAACAGACAGGCTTTCACGACCGGTTCGCCCGGTTCACCGAGAATTTCATCGAATACAACGGCTTCTGGCTGGCCAATTGCATGTCGAGTGCAGGCCCGATCGAGGAATATCACGCCTGTCGCGAGAAATGCGTGGTGCTCGACCTCAGCGCGCTGCGCAAGTTCGAGATCACCGGCCCCGACAGCG
Source organism: Ruegeria sp. YKSF070 (assembly GCF_059612725.1). Classification (NCBI taxonomy): domain Bacteria; kingdom Pseudomonadati; phylum Pseudomonadota; class Alphaproteobacteria; order Rhodobacterales; family Roseobacteraceae; genus Ruegeria; species Ruegeria sp. YKSF070. Next base: position 3,398 of record NZ_JBXWRD010000079.1, read on the forward strand.
AGGCGCTGTGCCAGTATATCTTTACCCGCAACATGAAGACCCTGCCGGTGGGCGGCGTCGTCTATACCGCCATGTGCTATCCCCATGGCGGCATGATCGACGACGGCACCGTGTTCCGCCTGGGCAAGGACAATTTCCGCTGGATCGGCGGCTCGGATTACGGCGGCGAATGGATCCGGGAAAAGGCCGCCGAACTGGGGCTCAAGGTGCTGGTACGCTCGTCGACCGACATGCAGCACAATATCGCCGTGCAGGGGCCCGAAAGCCGCGAACTGTTGAAAAAGGTGATCTGGACCGCGCCGCATCAGCCCAAATTCGAAGAGCTCGGCTGGTTCCGCTTTGCCCCCGCCCGGATCGGCGACGATCAGGGCGTGCCGGTGGTGGTCAGCCGCACCGGCTATACCGGCGAGCTGGGATACGAGATCTTCTGCCATCCCAAACATGCGGGCGCGGTGTTCGACGCGGTGTGGGAGGCGGGTCAGGCCCATGGCATCCGCCCGATGGGGCTGGAGGCGCTGGACATGGTGCGGATCGAGGCTGGGCTGATCTTTGCCGGCTATGATTTCAGCGACCAGACCGACCCGTTCGAGGCCGGGATCGGCTTTACCGTGCCGCTCAAGTCCAAGCCGGACGATTTCATCGGGCGCGAGGCGCTGATCCGGCGCAAGGAACATCCCGCGCGCATGTTGGTGGGGCTCGATATCGACAGCAATGTCGATGTGGGCCATGGCGATTGCGTGCATATCGGACGGGCCCAGATCGGCGAGGTCACCTCGTCCATGCGCTCGCCCATTCTGGGCAAGAACATCGCGCTGGCCCGGGTCGACGTGGCCCATCACGAGGTCGGCACCAAGGTCGAGATCGGCAAGCTGGACGGGCATCAGAAACGGCTGCCCGCAACCATCGTGCCCTTTGCCCATTACGACCCGCAGAAAACCAGACCCCGCTCTTGACCTTGGTCAAGGCGGGCCGGGGGCACGGCAAGACAGGATAGGCCCATGACATCGGCACTGACATCCATCGGCGGCGAGGACGTGCTGCGCGACCTGGTCGAGACGTTCTACGACCGGATGGAGACCGACCCCGCGGCTTGGCCGCTGCATCGGCTGCATTTTCGCGGCCACGGGCTGAACCATACCCGGCAGGCGCAGTTCGAATTCCTCAGCGGCTTTCTGGGCGGGCGCGCTTATTACCGCGAGCGGTTCGGCCATATGAACCTGCGCGAGATCCATGCTCATGTGCCGATCCGCGAGGCCGATGCCGAGCTGTGGCTGAAAACCTTTGACGCGGCGCTGGCCGAGTGCGGCCTTGGGGGCGAGGTTGTGGACAAGTTCCGCGCCACCCTGCGGCGGGCGGCGCTGATGCTGGTCAATGACGTGCCCGACTGGCGCGAAGAAAGCGACGTCAAGGCACGCGCCGCCCAGGGGTGCCCTTCGGGCGGCGCCTGAATCGCTCAGCCCAGAAGCAGGATCTGCACATCCGCGACATTGGTGCCGGTGGCGCCGGTCACCAGCAAATCGCCCGACAGGGTCAGCGCACTGTTGCTGTCATTGCGCGCCAGGAACGTCTCGGGCGTGGCTCCGGCGGCACGGATGCGGGGCAGGGTGCCCGCATCGACACAGGCGCCCGCCGCCTCGGTGGGGCCGTCGCGCCCGTCGGTCCCTGCTGACAGGAACAGCCAGGGCCGCGACGGCGGCATGACCTCCATCAGTGCGGCCAGCCGCAGGGCCAATTCCTGATTGCGCCCGCCAATGCCGTTGCCGCGCACGCGCACGGTGGTCTCGCCGCCCCAGATCAGGGCCTGCGGCCCCTCTTCCTGTGCGGTGAGGGATAGGGCCTCGGCCACGGTCTCGGCGGCCTCGCCAACATCGCCCACCAGCGGCTCGTCAATCACCCGGACCGCGCCAAAGGCGGCCAGCGCCGTCGCCGCCGCCGCCAGGCTCTCGCGATTGCCACCGATCAGGTGATTGCTGGCCTTGGGGAGCGGGGTGGCGGCTTCGGGCTGGCGCAGATGGCGGCGGATGCTGTCGGGCAGCGCGTCGGCGATCCCCTTGCGGTCCAGCAGGTCGCGGATCTCGGCCCGGCTGGCGATCGGGGCCACGGTCGGGCCGCTGGCGATGGCGCGCAGGTCGTCGCCGATCACATCGGACAGGATATAGGCGGTGACCGGGGCAGGGGCCGCGTGGCGCAACAGCCCGCCGCCCTTCAATACCGACACATGCTGGCGCACTGCGTTCACCGCGTTGATATCCAGCCCGCTTTGCAAGAGCAGCCGGTTCAGCGCCTGCTTGTCATCCAGCGTGACCCCATCGGGCGGGGCCGGCAACAGGGCCGAGCCGCCGCCCGAGATCAGCGCCAGCACCACGTCGTGCGCGGTTGTCTCGGCCAATATCTCGCGCAAGCGGCGGGCGGCATGGTGGCCGATCTCGTCGGGCACCGGGTGCCCGGCGCGGAACACCTCGGCCCCGGCCACCGGCTCCTGATTCTCGCGATGGGTGACGCAGAGCATCACCCGGGGGCCGGTGATCTGGCCGTGCAGCGCCCGGATCATCGCCGGGGCGGCCTTGCCCAGGGCGACAACAATGGTCTTGCCGTCGCCGCTGGGGCGGGGCAGGCCGGTCTGGCGCAGGCAGTCGGTCAGCGCCAGGCCGGGATCGGCACGGCGCACGGCGGCCCGGAACGCCCGGACCGCCGCCCTTCGCAGGCTTGTCGTGTCAGTTGCCGGCAATTTGGCGGGCCTTTTCCACCAGCACCTCGGCCTGACGGATCGAGGCATAGTCGATCAGCCGCCCATCGAGCGAGACCGCGCCCTTGCCCGCCGCCTCGGCCTCGGCCATCGCCTCCAGAATGCGGCGCGCCTTGGTGACTTCGGCCTCGGAGGGGCTCATCACCTCGTTGGCCAGCGCGATCTGGCTGGGATGGATGGCCCATTTGCCCTCGCAGCCCAGCACCGCGGCCCGCTTGGCGGCGGCGCGATAGCCCTCGGGGTCCTGGAAATCGCCAAACGGCCCGTCGATCGGGCGCAGCCCGTTGGCGCGGGCGGCGACCACCATGCGGGCCAGGGCATAATGCCACATGTCGCCCCAATGCACCGCGCGGCTGCCATCCTCCAGCGGGTCGGTCAGTACCGAGTAATCCGGGTTCACCCCGCCAATGATCGTGGTGCGTGCCCGGGTCGAAGCGGCGTAATCGGCTACGCCGAAATGCAGGCTCTCGTTGCGTTTCGAGGCGCCGGCGATCTCGGTCACGTTCTGCATGCCCAGCGCGGTCTCGATGATATGTTCGAAACCGATCCGTTTCTTGTAGCCCTTGGCGTCTTCGATCTGGGTCACCATCATGTCGACCGCATAGACATCGGCGGCCGTGCCGACCTTGGGAATCATGATCAGGTCCAGCCGTTCGCCGGCCTGTTCGACCACGTCGACCACGTCGCGATACATGTAATGGGTGTCCAGTCCGTTGATGCGGACCGACATCGTCTTGGTGCCCCAATCGACCTCGTTCAGGGCCTTGATGATGTTCTTGCGCGCTTGCTCTTTTTCGTCGGGCGCGACCGCGTCCTCGAGATCCAGAAAGATGACATCGACATCGGATTGTGCCGCTTTTTCAAACATTTGCGGCTGCGAGCCGGGCACGGCCAGTTCCGAGCGGTTGAGCCGTGCGGGGGCTTGTTCGATGGGGTGGAAGGACATGGGAAAGGACCCTTTTTTGCGTGTCTGAGGGATGTGTCCCTTTCAGCCATTGGCAAAAATAGATTTCCTGTCAATTAAAAAATTTGCATCCCAGTGTATACCGAATGTGGGGGCAGACCTCTCTGCACTCAGCCCTTTGCCTGCGAAGAATAGTAGAAAGCGATTGCCTGTGCGCGGTTCTTTACCGACAGTTTGTCGAAGACATTCGACAGGTGGAACTTGACCGTGTTGGTCGAGATGCCCAGTCGCGCGGCCAGTTGTTTGTTGGTCAGCCCCTCGGCCAGCGCCTCGAGCAAGAGCCGTTCCTTGCGCGACAACGTGCTGATCGGATCGGCGCGCAATTCGCGCACGTCGAGGAAGGGAAACACCATCTTGCCCTCGGCCACGTCCAGGCAGGTCTGCACCAGTTTGTCGATCGGCGCCGAGCGCGAGACAAAGGCCGCCGCCCCCACCGCCATGGCGCGGCGCGGCAGGCCCGGGTCTTGGTCGTGGCCATAGATGACGACACGTGGCGCGCGCTCCTGTGCACGCAGCACCTCGGTCAGCTTTTCCGCCCCCAGTGCGGGCAGGTTCCAGTCGATCACCCCGACCTGGATCGGCACCCGCATCGCCATGCCCAGAAACCCTTCGGCAGTGGCGGTGGTTGCGACCAGAGAGAATCGCGGATCACGCTCGAACACCTCGGACATGGCCGACAGCACCAGCGGATTGCCGTCCCCCAGCATGATTTCGACCCGTGCCATGATTTGCTATCCTTTTGAACGCAATTGTAAAATCAGAATAACCTACCCATTCAGGTAGTAATATTTTCGGCATACACCGGGATACATACCCAAATGGGTAGGTTTCTTCCCGCCCTATTGGGTGTCCAAAAGCAGGAGTATCGGACGTTTTTTCACCAAACAAGAGATTTTATCACTGTGGGAAACCCGACCGGCCGCCTCTGGCCGACCAATGCCAAGGAGCCCACATGTCCGCTGATACGCTGTTTCCCAAACTCGACATTCCGGCCACCATCGCGGCGGGCCCCGGCCCCGGCAATACCGATGCCCGCGTGCTTGCCGCCTTTAGCGGTGCGGGCCTGGCCGATCACATGCATGGCGACGTGCTGCGCGGCATGGTCGAATGCAAGCTGATGCTGCGCCGGATCTGGGGCACTGACAACATCCACACATTCGGAGTCGCCGGCACCGGCTGGAGCGGGCTGGACGTGATGTTCAGCGCGGTGATGCCGGGCGACAAGGTGGTGGTGTTCACCAACGGTACCTTCTCGGGCATCGACGGGTTGACCGTCCGCATGAAGGCCGCCACCGCCGAGGAGCTGGCCGCAAATCCGCTCGACCCGCGCCCGGCGTCGGTTGTGATCGTCGATATTCCGCATGGCCAGTCGGTCACCGGCGAGATCGTCGAGACCGCCCTGGCCGCGCACAAGCCGAAATGGGCTGCCATGGCCCATTGGGAGACGGGTTCCGGCCGGATCAACGACATTGCCGGGTTCAGCGCCGCCTGTGAACGGCACGACGTGATGGGCCTGGTCGACGCGGTGTCGTCGCTGGGGGTCGAGGATTTCCGGATCGACGATTTCCCGGGCGTGCATGGCTGGGCCTCCTGCCCGCAAAAGGGCATCTGTTGTCTGCCGCTGACCTATGCGCCGGTGTCTTTCACCGACCGCTATATCGAAACCCTGCGCGCCACCGGCACCCGCAGCTTTGTGCATCACCCGATCCTTGAAGCGCGCCACTGGGGCATCATCGACGGCCAGGATGTGGACAAGGGCACCTATCACCGCACCCATTCCGCTTATGCGGTCGCCGCCTTTCACGAGGCGCTGCGCATCACCCTGCAACAGGGTGTGGCCAACCGGGCCAAGGACTATGCCTATCACGAGGCGGCGCTGCGCCGCGCGGTCGAGGCGCTGGGATGCGAGGTCACCTCGAACATGACCTCGCTGGTGGTGCTGAACCTGCCGGGCGACCTGCGCGGCCGCGAGATGGAACTGGTGCAGAACTGCCGTGCCCGCAACTTCGGCATCTGGCCGACCCTGTCAGCGCCGGTACAGGTGCGCATCGGCATCCTGAACCTGCTCAACCGTGCCGCGGTCACCGATATCGTGACCCGCTTTGCCGAGGCGATCCGCGAGTTGGGCGGGGCAGGCGACGAGGCCACGGCGCTGGCCGCGCTGGATGCTCATTACCAGAACGCGATCGCGGCGGAGTAACCCCGCGCGCCCCTTTCCATGGTCGAGGAGGAGAGACCTCATGGACATTCACGAATATCAGGCCAAGGAAATCCTGGCGAATTTCGGGGTCGACATTCCCCCCGGCGCGCTGGCCTACAGCCCCGAACAGGCCGCGTATCGCGCCCGCGAGATCGGTGGTGACCGCTGGGTGGTGAAGGCCCAGGTACATGCCGGGGGCCGTGGCAAGGCGGGCGGCGTCAAGGTCTGCGCCAGCGATGCCGAGATTCAGGAGACCTGCGAGAACCTGTTCGGTCGCAAGCTGGTCACCCATCAGACCGGCCCCGAGGGCAAGGGCATCTATCGCGTCTATGTCGAGGGCGCGGTGCCGATCGAGCGCGAGATCTATCTTGGCTTCGTGCTCGACCGGAGCTCGCAACGGGTGATGATCGTCGCCTCGGCCGAGGGTGGCATGGAGATCGAGGAGATCTCGGCCGAGAAGCCCGAAAGCATCGTGCGCGCCACGGTGGAACCGGCGGTGGGTCTGCAGGATTTCCAGTGCCGCCAGATCGCGTTCAAGCTGGGCATCGATCCGGCGCTGACCGCGCGCATGGTGCGCACCCTGCAGGGCTGCTATCAGGCGTTCAGCGAATATGACGCCACCATGGTCGAGATCAACCCGCTGGTGATCACCGGCGACAACCGCATCCTGGCGCTTGATGCCAAGATGACGTTTGACGACAACGCCCTGTTCCGCCACCCCCATATCAGCGAGCTGCGCGACAAGAGCCAGGAAGACCCGCGCGAAAGCCGCGCCGCCGACCGGGGCCTGTCCTATGTCGGGCTCGACGGCAATATCGGCTGCATCGTCAACGGGGCCGGTCTGGCCATGGCGACCATGGACACGATCAAGCTGGCCGGGGGCGAGCCTGCCAACTTTCTCGATATCGGCGGCGGCGCCACGCCCGAACGGGTGGCGAAGGCGTTCCGGCTGGTGATGTCGGACAGCAATGTGCAGGCGGTTCTGGTCAACATCTTTGCCGGCATCAACCGCTGCGACTGGGTCGCCGAGGGCGTCGTGCAGGCGCTGAAAGAGGTGCAGGTCGAAGTACCGGTCATCGTCCGCCTGGCGGGGACCAATGTGGAAGAGGGGCAGAAGATCCTGGCCAAGTCCGGCCTGCCGATCATCCGCGCCCGCACCCTGATGGAGGCCGCCGAACGCGCGGTGGGCGCCTGGCAGAACGACCTTTCCGAAAACACCATTGTGAGGGCTGTGCAATGAGCATCTTCATCGACAGGGAAACGCCGGTCATCGTGCAGGGCATCACCGGCAAGATGGCGCGCTTTCACACCGCCGACATGATCGCCTATGGCACCAATGTCGTGGGCGGGGTGGTGCCCGGCAAGGGTGGCCAGACGGTCGAGGGCGTGCCGGTCTTCGACACCGTCGAAGAGGCGGTCGAGCGCACCGGCGCCGAGGCGAGCCTGGTCTTCGTGCCGCCGCCCTTTGCCGCCGACAGCATCATGGAGGCCGCCGATGCGGGCATCCGGTATTGCGTCTGCATCACCGACGGCATCCCGGCCCAGGACATGATCCGGGTCAAGCGCTACATGTACCGTTACCCGCGCGAGCGCCGCATGGTGCTGACCGGCCCCAACTGCGCCGGCACTATCAGCCCCGGCAAGGCTCTGCTGGGGATCATGCCCGGCCATATCTATCTGCCGGGTCCGGTGGGCATCATCGGCCGCTCGGGCACGCTGGGTTACGAGGCCGCCGCCCAGCTCAAGGAGCATGGCATCGGTGTCTCGACCTCGGTCGGCATCGGCGGCGACCCGATCAACGGTTCTTCCTTCAAGGACATCCTGCACCGGTTCGAGCAGGATGACGAAACCCATGTCATCTGCATGATCGGCGAGATCGGCGGCCCGCAAGAGGCCGAGGCCGCGGCCTATATCCGCGACCACGTGTCCAAGCCGGTGATCGCTTATGTGGCGGGCTTGACCGCACCCAAGGGCCGCACCATGGGCCATGCCGGCGCGATCATCTCGGCATTCGGCGAGAGCGCCTCTGAAAAGGTCGAGATCCTCACCGCCGCCGGTGTCACCGTGGCGCCCAACCCGGCGGTGATCGGCGACACCATCGCCAAGGTCCTGAAGGAGGCGGCGTGATGAACATGCCGGTTATCATGAACAGCAAGCCCAAGGTTCTGGTCACACGCCGCTGGCCCGCCGCCGTCGAGGCGCAGCTGGCCGAACGGTTCGATACCGAGTTCAACCGGACCGATACCCCCCTGACCAGTGCCGAGTTCCGCTCGGCCCTGGCCCGGTTCGACGCGATCCTGCCCACGGTCACCGACAAGCTGGGGGCTGAGGCGCTGGATGTCAGCGCGCCGCAAACCCGGCTGCTGGCCAATTACGGCGTGGGTTACAGCCATATTGACGCTGACTCGGTGCGCGCCCATGGCATCGCCGTGTCCAACACCCCCGACGTGCTGTCGGAATGCACCGCCGATATCGCCATGACGCTGATGCTGATGGTGGCGCGGCGCGCGGGCGAGGGCGAGCGCGAGCTGCGCGCCGGCCAGTGGACCGGCTGGCGCCCGACCCATCTGGTGGGGGCCAAGGTCTCGGGCAAGGTGCTGGGCATCGTCGGATTCGGCCGCATAGGTCAGGCCATGGCCCAGCGTGCCCATCACGGGTTCGGCATGAAAATCCTGGTGCAGAACCGCTCGGCGGTGCCGCAGGATGTGCTGGACCGCTACGGCGCCACCCAGGTCGAGACGCTCGACGCGATGCTGCCGCAATGCGATTTCGTCTCGCTGCACTGCCCGGGCGGGGCGGCCAACCGGCACCTGATCAACAGCCGCCGGCTGGACCTGATGAAGCCCGATGCATTCCTGATCAATACCGCGCGCGGCGAGGTGGTGGACGAGCACGCGCTGGCGCAGGCGCTTATGTTCGACTGTATCGGCGGCGCCGCGCTGGACGTCTTCGACGGCGAACCGCGCATCGCGCCGGTCCTGCTCGAGTGCGACAATCTGGTGATGCTGCCGCATCTGGGCAGCGCCACCCGCGAAACCCGCGAGGCGATGGGCATGCGGGTGCTCGACAATCTGGTCGACTATTTCGAGGGGCGCGATCCGCGCGACAAGGTGCTGTGATGCAGGCGGCGGCGGAAACCGCGCCCTCTGCGGACGCGACGGTCTATGCCGCCGAGGTGCATGCGCGGCTGCGCTCGGCCTGGCTGCGGGTGCTGCGGCGGCGTGCGCCCGCCGTGGCGCGCGCGGTCGAATCCGGGGCCGAGTGGTGGGATGATACGGCCTATGCCGAACATCTTCAGGCCGCGACGATCTGGTTTCACCTGCAACAGATCATAGACGAGAACCTGGCCATCCGCGAGGCGCGACAGGCCGAACGCAGCGGTGCCGCCCGCGACGTGCCGGGCAGTTTCGCCCGCGCGCTTGCTGACGCAGACCCCGAGGCCCGGCGCGAGATGCGGCGCCTCTTGGCCGAGGCGAAGCTGTCCGTCGGCCCCACGATCACCGCCCACCCGACCGAGGCCAAGCGGGTCTCGGTCATGGAAATTCACCGGCGCATCTATCGCCATCTGGTACAGTTCGAATCCCGCCGCTGGAGCCCGCAAGAGGAAACCCGGCTGGAACAGCGGCTCGAGATGGATATCGACCTTTTGTGGCTGACCGGCGAACTGCGGATGGAGCGCCCGAGCCTGGCGGCGGAAATTGACTGGGGCCTGCAATTCTATCGCACCAGCCTGATCGCGGCGGTGCCCCGGCTGTATGAACGCTATCGCAGCGCGGTCGATGCCGAGTTTGGCCCCGGTTTTCCCGGTACCGCCTGCCTGAAATTCCATTCCTGGATCGGCGGCGACCGCGACGGCAACCCCAATGTCACCGCTGAGGTGACACGCATGGCGCTGGAACGCTCGCGTGACATGATGCGCGGCGTCTATGTCGCGGCTCTGGATGAGATCGTGCAGCGGCTGAGCCTGTCGGACCGGCTGGTGCCGGTGCCGCCAGCCGAACGCGCCGCGCTGGAGCGGATCGTGACCCGCCGCGCGGATGACCCGGCGGCTTGCGCCCAACGCAACCCCAACGAGCTGTTCCGTCAGGCCGCCGCCGCCATCGCCCAGGCGGTCTCCGGCGGCCGTTACGCCCATGTCACCGATTTCATTTCCGATCTGGAAACGCTGGACCGGGGGCTGCAAGCCATCGACGCCGGTCTGTTGGCCGATCTGCTGGTGCGCCCGCTGATCTGGCAGGTCAATGTCTTTGGCTTTCGCGCCCATACCCTTGATATCCGACAGAATTCCGAGGTGGTGACCCGCACCCTTCACGATCTGTGGCAGGCAGCGGGCGAGGCCCCCGAGCCGCTGTCGCCCGCCTGGTCCGCACGGCTGCGGGCCGAGCTGGGCAAACCCGATCTGCCCTATGTGGCGCGCGAACGCCTTGGCCCCGAGGCTGCGGAACTGATGGCCCTGCTGGAGCTGATGCGCGAGATTCGCAGCGGCGCCGATCCGCAGGCGATCGGTCCCTTCATCCTGTCGATGACCCGCTCCGCCGACGACCTGCTGGCGGTCTATCTGCTGGCGCGTTACGCGGGCTTTGGTGCCGAGCGCTTGCCGCTCAAGGTGGTGCCGCTGTTCGAGACCATCGAGGATCTGCGCGCCGCCCCCGCCATCCTGCGCGATGTGCTGGAGGTGCCCGTTGCCGCCCGCAGCCTGCGCGACGGCTCGGGTCAGATCGAGATCATGCTGGGCTATTCCGACAGCAACAAGGATGGCGGTTTCCTCTGTTCCACCTGGTCGCTGGACCGGGCACAGCGGGCGATCACCCGGGCGCTGGCGCGCAGCGGGCTGAAACCCGTTTTCTTTCACGGGCGCGGCGGCTCGGTCAGCCGGGGCGGGGCACCCACCGAACGCGCCATCGCCGCCCAGCCGCGCGGCACGCTGAACGGCACCCTGCGCCTGACCGAACAGGGCGAGGTGGTGACCGCCAAATACGCCAATACCGGCACCGCCGCGGCGCAGCTGGAGCTGCTGGCCTCGTCGGTGCTGCGCCACAGCGCGCAGCCCGCCTTCGAGGCGGTCGATCCCGAGGCCGAGGACGTAATGGAGACGCTGTCGAGCCTCAGCCAGACCCGGTACCAGACCCTGCTGCAACACCCGGCCTTTCTGGACTATTTCAACCAGGCCAGTCCGGTGAACGAACTGGCGCTGCTGCGCATCGGCTCGCGCCCGGCGCGGCGGTTCGGGGCGCAATCGCTGTCCGATCTGCGCGCCATCCCTTGGGTGTTCGCCTGGAGCCAGAACCGCCACATGATCAGCAGCTGGTACGGATTCGGCAGCGCGGTCGAGGATTTCTGCACCGTGCGCGGCGAACGCGGCACCGCGCAGCTGCGCAAGCTCTTTGACCAGATGCCGCTGTTCCGGCTGATCGTGGACGAGATCGAGAAATCGCTGGTTCTGGCCCGGCTCGACATTGCCGAGGGCTATGCCGCGCTGGTGACGGACCGGGCCGGGGCCGAGGCGATCTTTGCCCGGATCGGTGTCGAACATGGGCGCAGCAGCCGGGCCATCGAAATGCTGACGGGGCAGGGCATTGGCGTCAGGTTCCCCAACTTTCTGACGCGGGTCGCGCGTAACGACGGCACGCTGCGCGCGGCGCATGCGGCCCAGATCGGCCTGTTGGGAGCGCTGCGCGCGGACCCGGCGCAAGACCGCCGCATCCGTCTGATGCAAACCATGAACTGTATCTCGGCCGGCCTTGGCTGGACGGGATGACCCCCGCGCAATTTTCAGGAGCTGTCATGAACGCGAGCCACCAGGACCCCGGATTTTTCACAGAGGCGCTTTCGGAGCGTGATCCCGAGCTGTTCGGGGCGATCACGTCCGAGCTGGGGCGCCAGCGC
>NZ_JBXWRD010000080.1:0-14921 GCF_059612725.1 Ruegeria sp. YKSF070
ATGCACCACGCACGCTCCGCACTGACCCGTGTCACACCCAACATGCGTCCCCGTCAGCGACAAACCCTCACGCAAAAAATCAACCAGCAAATCTCGGGACTCTACCGGCCCCCGCATGCTGCGCCCATTCACGACCATCTCTATCTCAGACACAATAATCCTCCCTTGTCGTTCTCTCTTGCACCGGTTCAGCCGGAAATAACCCGCTTGAACCACCCCTTTTTCCTGACCTCGCCGGACCCTTCCGCGACCTCCGGACTATCGGTCTCACCCGGTCCCTCGACCACTTCCTGAAAGCGGGTGAAGAACTGGTCGGCCATCTTGCGCGCGAACCCGTCGATGATCCGGCTGCCCAGCTGAGCGAGCTTGCCACCGACCTTGGCCTCGACCTCGTAGGACAGCAGCGTTGTGCCATCCTCGCTCGCCTCCAGCCGCACGCGTGCCTCGCCCTTGGCAAAACCCGCGGCCCCGCCCTTGCCCTCGCCGGTCAGGGTCAGGCTTTCGGGCGCCACCATCTCGGACAGCGTCACGCTGCCCTTGAACGTGGCTTTCACCGGCCCGACCTTTTGCACCACCGTGGCCTCGAACCCGTCCTCGGCGCTGCCACTCATCTCCTGGCAGCCGGGCACGCAGTCCTTCAGCACATCGGGCGAGAGCAGCGCCGCCCAGACCGTTTCCCGGTCCGCCGCGATCACCTTTGAATCGCTCAGTTCCATGTCGTTCGTCTCCGTCCGTTGCGACCACGCTACGCGGCGCGGTCGGGTTGTTCCATTCGACCTTGGGTGTAGACGTCCCCGGAAGGGCCGCCTGCGGGGCACGTCGATCGCCCTGTCAGCGCAGCTCGGGTGGTGAAAAAGTCAGCCCGTAGCTGCGGAAAATTTCTTGGATCCGACCGTCGCCTATCCCGGCAACGATAGCATCGTCGACGGCATAGGCCAGCGGGCGATAGGCGAAATGCACCCCCACCCCGACGGTCCAGCTGCCGGTCGCAAATCCCGGCAAGGGCGGGCTGTGCACATCCAGATCCGCGGTCAGTCCATGTTCCAGTTGCGCCAGCGGCCCCATCGCGGTCTTGACCTCGCCCGCCGCCAGCCCGGCCATCGCCGCGCCCATGTCGGGATAGCGGCGGATATTGCCGCGCAGCTGACCGCCGGGAAAGGCGGTCAGGTAGAAATCGGCAATCGAGTCGTTCTCAACCCCAACCGTGTCAAAGCGGAAATAGGCCGGGACCGGTTTGTCCTCGGGATACTCTGCCTTGCCAAAGGCGATCCCCATCCGCTCCACATGGTATTGTCCTGTGAACACCACCTGTTCGACCCGGCAGGCAAAGTTGCTGTCATAGGGCACATGCAGCATCACATTGGCGACCCGCCCACCCACGATGGGCCCCTTCCAGATCCAGTTGCGCAGATCGGCCTCGAGGTTCTCGCCCGCCGCGACCAGGGTAAAACGGGCCTCGACCCCCAGTTCCCCGGCGATCAGGTGGCCCAGATCGATATCGACACCCTTTGGCGCACCGTTCTCTTCCCAGCTCCAGGGTGGATAGTCCTCGTAGACGGCGAAGGATATCCAGCCGCGTTCCTGGATCGTGTCCAGATCGGCGCCGACGATATCGCGGCTCGCATTCTGCGGGCGGGCCTGGGGCACGTGATCGGCGCAGCGGGTCTGTGCCCAGGCCGGCGCCAAGCCGGTCCCGAGCAGCAACACCGCCAGCGCGACCCGCAGCGCCCCCGCCCGCGCCATGCTCAATGGGCCGCCGACAGGCCGATGGTCAGCGCCTCGGCAGCGGCGGTGAAATCAGGCGCATCGCCCGAGATCAGGGTCGCCGCGCGCGAGGCGGCGCTGTCGGCCACGGGCGCGCCCGAGGCGGTCTCGACCTCGGCGGCGATCTGGGTCAGTTCGGCAGCCAATACGGCGGCATCGCCCTCGCCTGCTGCAAGCTGGTCGCGGATCTCCTTCAGGCGCGGCGTATGGGCGTCGAGCGCCCCGTCGTCGGGCCGGGTCTCGATATAGGTGCGGATGGCCCAGGCGGCCTTTTGGCCAAGCAGTTCGCCAAAGCCGGGCATCTTGGTGATCCCGTTCTGGGTATAGCCATGGCGGAACCGCTCGACATACCATTCATCACCGTATTCGGCGGCCTCGAGATAGCGCAGGTCCGGCGCCAGACCGCCTGACACCACGCCCAGCCCATGGCAGCGCGCGCAGTTCTGGTTATAGCCGGAATCGCCGATCCGGATGGCGGCGGCCCAGACCTCTTCTCCCGCCGCCTCGGCGCGATAGGGGTTCTCGATCAGCCATTCCTCGCCCACTTCGGGCAGAGCGTCGGTGTTGACGGGTTGCGGCGCGACGTCTCCATGCGCCAGCGCCATTCCCGCGCTCAGGAACAGGCCCAATGCGCCTGCTTTTGCAGCGTTGATCATCTGCGGTCCTCCAGTCTCCTCGTTCGGGGCTGGTGATAACGCCTCGAACCCTGCGCTGGTATTCGACCTTGGTTTGATCTGCCGGGGAATGTGGACTTTGGTCGAATAGAACCGCCCCGCACGCGCGCTTTAGCCTTGGCCGACAAGGGAGAGAGAATGCGCGTGCACAGCCTGCTGAGACCGATCATCGCCGCACTGGCGATGGGAATGGCCGCCCTGCCCGCCCTGGGTGAGGTGCAGTTGCGCGTGGCCTATCTGCGGCAGGAAGTTGAGCGCCCGCCGGTCTTGTCCAATCTCGACCCCGAGCCCGCCGGGCTGGGCCTCGACGGTGCCCGTCTGGGGCTGGAGGACAACCGGACCAGCGGTCGGTTTCTGGGTCAGACCTATACGCTCGATACGCATGAGGTGCCGATCGGCGGCGATCTGGAGGCAGCGGCGCGGGCGGCGCTGGCCGAGGCGCAAATGCTGGTCATCGACGCCCCCGCCGAGGCGGTGCTGCGCATCGCCGATCTGGCCGAGGCCGAGGGCGCGCTGTTGTTTAACGCCGCTGCCGAAGAGACCGCGCTGCGCGATGCGGACTGCCGCGCCAACCTGCTGCACACGGCGCCCTCGCTGGCGATGCGGGCGGATGCGCTGATGCAGGTCTTGCAGCGCAAACGATTCTCGAGGCTGGCCATGATCACCGGCCATGGCGCCCCGGATCTGGCCTATGCCGAGGCGCTCCGTCGCTCGGCGGCCAAGTTCGGCCTGAAGATGGTGGCTGACACACCATGGCCCTTTGACGCCGACATGCGCCGCAATGCCAGCCAGGAAGTGCCGCTGTTCACTCAGGATTTCGCCGAGCATGACATGCTGCTCATTGCCGACGAGATCGGCGATTTCGGGCGCTACATCGCCTATAACACCTGGACCCCACGCCCGGTGGCCGGGTCCGAGGGGCTGGTGCCGGTGGCCTGGTCGCGGGTGGTGGAACAATGGGGCGCGGCGCAGCTGCAATCGCGGTTCTGGGACCAGACCGGCCGCGACATGCAACCGCGCGACTATGCCGCCTGGGCGGCGCTGCGCGTGCTGGGCGAGGCGGTCACACGCACCAACAACACCGATCCCGCCACCCTGCGCGCCTATATCCTGTCGGATGCCTTCGAACTGGCCGGGTTCAAAGGTCGCCCGATGAACTTTCGCCACTGGAACGGCCAGCTGCGCCAGCCGATCCCGGTGGTTACCGAACGCGCGGTGGTGATGCAGGCCCCGGTCGAGGGATTCCTGCACCAGCGCAGCGAACTTGACACGCTGGGCCTCGACGCGCCCGAATCCCGTTGCACCGCGTTTCAGGAGTGACCCCCATGCGGACTGCCCTTGCCCTTTTGGCCCTGACCCTCGCCGCGCCGCTGGCCGCAGAGGAAATCTGGGTCACCAATGAAAAGGACGACACGATCAGCGTGATCGACGTCGCAACGCTCGAGGTGGTGCGCACCATCGCCACCGGCGAGCGGCCGCGCGGCATCACCTTTTCCCACGATTTCAGCCGGGTCTATATCTGTGCCTCGGACAGCGACACGGTGCAGGTGATGGACCCCGAGACGGGTGAGATCCTGCATGACCTGCCTTCGGGCGAAGACCCCGAGCAATTTGTCCTGCACCCCAATGATCGGCATCTCTATATCGCCAACGAGGATGACGCGATCACCACCGTTGTCGATACCGAAACCCGCCGGGTCATCGCCCAGATCGACGTGGGCATCGAGCCCGAGGGCATGGCGGTCAGCCCCGATGGCCGCATCGCCATCACCACTTCTGAAACCACCAACATGGCGCATTGGATCGACACCGAGACGCGCCAGCTCTTTGCCAATACGCTGGTCGATGCCCGCCCGCGCCACGCCGAATTCGTGCATGGCGGGGCCGAGCTGTGGGTCAGCTCCGAGATCGGTGGCACCGTGACCGTGTTCGACGTGGCCACGCAGGTCGAAAAGGCCAAGATTGCCTTCGAGGTCAAGGGCGTGCATCCCGACCGGGTGCAGCCGGTCGGGTTCGAGCTGACGGCGGATGAGAAAACCGCCTTTGTAGCGCTTGGCCCTTCCAACCACGTGGCGGTGGTGGATACCGCCACCTACGAGGTGGTCGATTACATCCTTGTCGGCCGCCGGGTCTGGCACATGGCGTTCAACAGCGACAAGTCGCTTTTGTTCACCACCAACGGCGTTTCGGGCGACGTGACGGTGATCGACGTGGCCCGCCGCGAGGCGATCAAATCCATCAAGGTCGGGCGCTTCCCCTGGGGCGCCGCCCTGCGCCCGTGAGAGGAAAGGACACATGATGATGAAACCCTGTCTTGCCGCCCTTCTGGTTGCAGCCCTGCCCCTGAGCGCACTGGCCGACGGCGACGATGGTCGGCTCGGTCTGGCCGGGCTGCTCTCGGCCAAGAACAAGGAAGACCTGCCGCCGATCATCCTGTCAGCAGGAATGCCGCTGGCCGACGCACCTTGGGTGCTGCAATCGGGCACTTACTACGAGTTCGAGATCCAGGGCGACGGCAGCCAGGAACTGGCGCTGGTGGGCCCTGAGTTCTTTCGCGCCATCTGGATCGACGAGATCGTGGTCGAGGGGTTGGAGATCCGGCCGCTGGGCCTTGATTCGGTCGAATTCGACGAGGCGGGCGAGATGGAGATAGGCTTTGTCGCGATCAAGCCGGGCCGCTATTACCTGAAGGTACCGGGCAGCACCGGCGAAACCCAGCGGTTGGAGATCACCATCAAGTGACAGGGCTAAGTGTCCGAAATCTCGACTATTCCTATGGCAGCCGCCGGGCGCTGGACGCAGTCAGCTTTGACGTGGCGCCGGGCCGGTTTGCGGCGTTGCTGGGGCCCAATGGTGCGGGGAAATCGACGCTGTTTTCCTTGCTGACCCGGCTTTTTATCACACGTTCGGGCCGGATCTCGGTCGCCGGGCATGACCTGTCGCAAAACCCGCGCGCGGCGCTGGCGCGGATCGGGGTCGTATTCCAGCAGCCGACGCTGGATCTAGATCTCAGCGTGATGCGCAACCTGACCTATTTCGCCGCGCTGCACGGGCTGTCGGGGCGCACCGCGCAAACCCGGATCGCCGCGGCGCTGGAGCGGCTCGACCTGAGCGACCGCGCCCACGAGCGCGCCCGCGACCTGAATGGCGGCCACCGGCGCCGGACCGAGATCGCGCGCGCGCTGATCCACGACCCCTCGGTGCTGCTGCTGGACGAACCGACCGTGGGGCTGGATGCGGCCAGCCGCAAGGCGATCACCGATCATGTGCATGCGCTGTCGCGCGAGCGGGGGCTGACCGTGCTCTGGGCGACCCATCTGACCGACGAGATCGAGGATGACGACCAGTTGCTGATCCTGCATCGCGGGCGGCTGTTGCAGGACGGCACCGCGGGCGCGCTGCGCGGGGCGCTGCCCCTGCGCGAGCATTTCCTGTCCCAGACCTCTGATCGCATCGGGGAACGGGCATGAACGCTGCGCTGATCGCCCTGCGCGCCATCGTCCTGCGCGAGGCGCTGCGCTTTGTCCGCCAGCGGGGGCGGTTCGTGGCGGCGCTGGTGCGGCCGCTGATCTGGCTGCTGGTCTTTGCCGCCGGGTTTCGCGCCGCGCTGGGCCTGTCGATCACACCGCCCTATCAGACCTATATCACTTACGAGGTCTATATCGTGCCGGGCCTGTGCGGGATGATTGCCCTGTTCAACGGCATGCAATCCAGCCTCAGCCTGGTCTATGACCGCGAGATGGGCTCGATGCGGCTGCTCTTGACCTCGCCTCTGCCGCGCTGGTGGCTCTTGTTCTGCCGGCTGCTTGCCTCGACCGCCATTTCGATCCTGCAAACCTATTGCTTTCTGGCGGTGGCGGCGGCCTTTGGCATCCAACTGCCGGCGCTGGGATATGTGGCGGTGCTGCCGGCGCTGGTGGTTGCGGGCATCATGCTGGGTGCGCTGGGGCTGGCGCTGTCCTCGCTGATCCGGCAGCTGGAAAATTTCGCGGGCGTGATGAACTTTGTCATCTTTCCGATGTTCTTTTTGTCTACCGCGCTTTACCCGCTGTGGAAGATGGCCGAAAGCTCGACCCTTTTGCGCGATATCTGCGCGCTGAACCCGTTCACCCATGCGGTCGAGCTGATCCGCTTTGCGCTCTACGGCCAGTTCAACGGACCCGCGCTGGGCTGGACCGTGCTGGCGGGGGCAGTGTTTCTGGGCCTTGCCTTCTGGGGATATGACCCGGCGCGCGGCCTGCTGCGGCGCAAGGGTTGAGCCGTCCCGCCTTCGACCAAAGAACAAGGGAAAACCGCTCCTGCGCTTGTTAAGACTGCGGCAGGAAACGCGCGCTTGCACCCGCCCCGGCGGGGACCTCATTCAGGAGTGAGAAATGAGACCTGTTTCCTATGCGCTGGCGCTGATGATGGCGGCTTCACCCGCCCTGGCCGATACCAAATTCGAACAGATCAAGATCGAGGCCGGTGAGGCGCTCTATGATGCCGAATGCCGGCGCTGCCATGCCTCGGACACTGATCATGAGAGCTATGGCCCACCGCTGGAAAACGTGCTGGGGCGCGGGGCCGGTACCTATCCCGACTATGATTATTCCATCGCGCTCGAGGCCTCGGGTATCGTCTGGACGCCTGCCGCGCTGCGCGCCTGGATGGAGGACAATACCGGCTTCATGCCCGGCACAAAGATGCGCCATGTCGGAATCGAGGACCGCACCGTGCAGGATTTCATTCTTGCCTATCTGGCCAGCCTCAGCACCCGCGACCCCAAGAAGATCTCGGACTGAACCCGGATCCCGGCGCCGGACAGAGCGATCCGGCGCTGGTTTCAAGTCAGAACTTTTTTCATATATTTCAGCCTTTAAAACGCCAAACTTGTACCGATAGATCAATGCCAAGCGCGCCGAACCGACGGCACGAGTGCATTTTGCTGTCGCCTGTCCTTCCGGCTTCAAGTTAACCCTACGACCTTTGTTCAATTTCGCGCGAGCGGCTTCGTTCCAATAATACCGCTCAGCCAAAAACCCGCGGTTTGGGGTAGTTCGGCTTGGAGAGGATGCAAGGGAGGAAACCGATGAACAAGATCATCATGGCCGCAGTGGCGGGCCTGGTCGCGACAGCGGGCTGGCACAGCGCCGCGCTGGCGGCCGGTGTCACCGAAGAGGATCTGGCCAATGACACGGCCAACACGTCCAGCGTATTGACCAACGGCATGGGCCGGCATTTGCAGCGCTATAGCCCGCTGGACATTCTGAACAAGGACAACGTCAAGAACCTGATGCCCGCCTGGGCCTTCAGCCTTGGCGGCGAAAAGCAGCGCGGGCAGGAAACCCAGCCGCTGATCCATGACGGGGTGATGTATATCACCGGCTCCTACAGCCGGATGTATGCCATCGACGTCAACACCGGCGAAGAGCTCTGGCAATATGACGCCCGACTGCCCGAGGGCATCCTGCCCTGCTGCGACGTGATCAACCGGGGCGGCGCCATCTATGGTGACAAGATCTATTTCGGCACACTCGACGCCCGCATCGTGGCGCTTGACCTGAAAACCGGCGATGTCGTCTGGAACAAGAAGATCGCCGATTACAAAGCAGGCTATTCCTATACCGCCGCGCCGCTGATCGTGAAGGGGCTGGTGATCACCGGCAACTCGGGCGGTGAGTTCGGCATCGTGGGCGAGGTGCAGGCGCGCGACGCCGAGACCGGCGAGATGGTCTGGACCCGACCCGTGATCGAAGGCCACATGGGCACCTTCAAGGGCGAAGAAAGCACCATGACCGGCACGCTGAACGCGACCTGGCCGGGCGACATGTGGAAAACCGGCGGTGGCGCCACCTGGCTGGGCGGTTCCTATGACGCCGAGACCGATACGCTGGTCTTTGGCGCGGGCAACCCCGCCCCCTGGAACAGCTGGCTGCGCGATGCCGGTCAGAACAACGATGGTTCGGGCGACAACCTCTATGCCGCCTCGCGCATCGGCATCAATCCCGACAATGGCGAGATCAAGTGGCATTTCCAGACCACCCCGCGCGAAGGCTGGGACTATGACGGTGTGAACGAGGTCGTGGCCTATACCGACCGCGACGGCAACAAGCGCTGGGCCACAGCCGACCGCAACGGGTTCTTCTATGTGCTGAACCGCGAGGACGGCAAGTTCGTGCGCGGCGTGCCGTTCGTCAAGGATATCACCTGGGCCTCGGGCCTCGATGAGAACGGCCGCCCGATCTTCAACGAGGACAACCGTCCGGGCGACCCGGCCGCGGCGGCGGATGGCGCCAAGGGCGAGGTGATCTTTGCTTCTCCGTCCTTCCTGGGCGGCAAGAACTGGATGCCGATGGCCTTCAGCCAGAAGACCGGCAACTTCTATGTGCCCTCGAACGAATGGGGCATGGACATCTGGAACGAACCGATCACCTACAAGAAGGGCGCGGCCTATCTGGGCGCGGGCTTTACCATCAAGCCGAACTACGAGGACCATATCGGCAGCCTCAAGGCGATCGATCCGGATACCGGCGAGCTGAAGTGGGAGTTCAAGAACGACGCCCCGCTTTGGGGTGGCGTGATGACCACCGCCGGCGGGCTGGTGTTCACCGGCACGCCCGAGGGCAAGTTCATCGCCTTTGACGATGAAACCGGCGAGATCCTGTGGTCGTTCCAGACCGGCTCGGGCATTGTCGGCCAGCCCGTCACCTGGGAGATGGGCGGCGAGCAATATGTCTCGGTCATCTCCGGCTGGGGTGGCGCGGTGCCTCTCTGGGGCGGCGAGGTCGCCAAGAAGGTGAACTATCTCAACCAAGGTGGCTTGCTCTGGACCTTCAAGCTGCCCAAGCAGCTGGCCGCCGCAAACTGACGGCATCGCCATTGATACAAACGCGCGCCCAACGGCGCGCGTTTTTTGTTGGCTCGCCGTTTTCCAAGGGAAAACGGCTCGGAAAACAATGTTTTCCGGCCCGGAATTCTTGCAGAATTCCGCCACCGCCAGAGGTTGAGCCTGATATTAGACCTTTGGCCAATGGCGTTTCGCCGCACCCGCGTTACAGTTGCAGCATGAACAAAACTATGGATCGGATCATGCAGACCCAGGCAGGGACCTCGCCGGCGCAGCCGCTTCGCTCCGCCCTTATCGTCGACGATCACCCGCTGTTCTGTGACGCCCTGTCGATGACCCTGCAAGCCGTGTCCGGCATCCGCACCGTGCAGACGCTGGCCCGGCTCGAGGAGGCGCTGGACTGGCTTGGCAACCACCCTGCCCCCGATCTGGTCATCCTCGACCTCAACCTGCCCGATGTCGAAGGGCTCGACGGGCTGGTCCGCATCCGCACCGCCGCCCGCGCCCCGGTCATCGTGGTTTCTTCCATGGCCGATAACCGGGTCATTTCGGGCGTGATTCAGGCAGGTGCGGCCGGTTTCGTGCCCAAGCACTCCCAGCGCGAAGTGTTTCGCACCGCCATCGAAACCGTCTCGACCGGCGCCGTCTTCACCCCCGAAGGCTTTGTCGATATCGCCAGTGATGGGGGCGACGGGCCCGAGATCGAGGATGCGCTGGCCCGGCTTTCGGCGCTGACCAACCAGCAGGCCCGCATCCTGCAACTGGTCTGCGAGGGCAAGCTCAACAAGCAGATCGCCTATGACCTGTCGATCGCCGAAACGACGGTCAAGGCGCATGTCACCGCCATCATGCGCAAGCTCGGGGTGCAAAGCCGCACCCAGGCGGTGCTGATCGCCAAAAAGACCAGTTTCTCGAGTTTCTTGCCAGAGGCGCAGAAACAGGCATAACCTGCCAGTCGGGAGAAAAGGGAGGAGCGCTTGGACCTCAGTCAGGGTCCGATCCGCGCGGCACAGGCCGCGCCGCAGGTGTTGTGCACCGCCTCGGTGCACCACGACCATCCGCATGCCATCGAGGCCTTGTCCGAAGCACTGGGTCCGGTCGAACTGGAACTGTTGCTATTGATGGCTTCGCCCCAGGCGGATATCCCCGCCCTGCTGGCCCGCGCCGCAATGGTTTTGCCCGGTACCCGGATTGTCGGCTGCACCACGGCAGGCGAAATCTCAGCCGCCGGCTATACCGAGGGAGAGATCGTCGCCATCGGCATGCCTCGGGCCTATTTCAAGGCGCAGACGATGCTGATCCCCGATCTGAGCGATTATGACGCTCAGGCCATCATCGACCGGATGATCCAGACCCGCAACGATCTGGCCGTTGCCCGGCCCGACTGGGGGCACGAGTTCAATTTTCTGCTGATCGACGGCTTGTCGACGCTGGAGGACCGGCTGGTCTCGGATCTGGCCATCGGGCTTGGGCCGGTGCCGCTGTTCGGCGGCTCGGCCGGGGATGGAGAACGCTTTGGCACCACCTTCGTGTTTCACGAGGGCCGCGCCCATGGCAATGCCGCCGTGCTGATGCAGGTGCGCACCCGCTGCCCGATCCAGGTGTTCAAGACCGACCACCTGATCCCCACTGAACAGCGTATGGTGGTCACCGGCGCCGATCCCGACCGGCGGCTGGTGCATGAGCTCAATGCCGAACCAGCCGCGCGCGAATATGCCCGTGTTCTGGGCAAGGATCCCGAGCAACTCACCACCTTTACCTTTGCCGCCCACCCGGTCGTGGTGCGTATCGGCGGCCAGCATCATGTGCGCTCGATCCAGCGGGTGGCCGAGAATGGCGATCTGGTGTTCTTTTCGGCCATCGACGAGGGGCTGGTGCTAACCCTGGCCGAGGCGCGCGACATGCGCGACCACCTGCGCGAGGAACTGGGCCGGCTGGCCGCCGACGGACCGCCTGCGGTGATCCTGGGCTGTGACTGTCTGTTGCGCCGGATGGAGGCGCAGCAGAAACAGGTCCTGGGCGCGCTTTCGGATATTCTGCGCGAAAATCGTGTTGTGGGGTTCTCTACTTACGGGGAACAGTTCAACTCGATGCATGTCAACCAGACGCTGACGGGCGTGGCCATCTACCCGCCCGACGATATGTGAGGCCCCATGCCGGGATCGCTGATCAACCCCGCCGATACGCCGGACCGGCAGATCGAGAAGCTGGCCAAGATCAACGCCGCGCTGATGCGCCGGGTGGAACAGGCCACCGATGCCTCGGGCGCGGCCTATGCCCAGTTCGAGCGCGCCGCGCTGCTGGAGGAAGAGGTGCGCAACCGCACCCGCGACCTGGAACGCGCGCTCGATCTTCTCAACGATTCCAACGCCCGCCTGGCCGAGGCCAACCGCGCCACCGAAGAGGCGCGTTCAAATTTGGCCAATGCCATCGAGACGGTGCAGGAGGGGTTTGCCCTCTTCGATCCCGACGAGCGGCTGGTCATGTGCAACTCGCGCTTTGGCCTGCATATGCCCGATATCCGAGACCGCTTCCGCCCCGGGATCACCTTTCGCCAATATGTCGATCTGGTCAGCGGCTCGCGCTATCTTTCCCTGCCGGAAAACAAGACGCCGCGTGACTGGGCGGCGCAACGGATGCGCCGGCACACCGACGATCATGTCATCTTCAACGTCCGCATGGTCGGCAGCCGCTGGGTTCAGGTGAGCGAACATCGCACCCCCGATGGCGGCACCGTGATCCTGCAAACCGATGTCAGCGACATCATGCGGCTGGAGCGGCAGGAACGCGACCGGATGCTGGACGATCAGGCCCGCCTTATACGCGCCACACTGGAACATCTCGACCAGGGCGTGTGCATCTTCGACAATCAGGGTCGGCTGGCAGGCTGGAACCAGCGAGTGGGGGAAATGCTGTCGATCCCGGCCCGGCGCTTTTCGATGGGGGTGCGTTTTTTTTCGCTGTTCGAAGGTTTTACCCGTAACGCCTCATACTCAAACGGCATCACCGAGGAAACCATCCGCGCCTGGATCACCGCCACCGATGGCCGCCCGCCGATCGGTTTCGAGATCCGCCAGGGCGAGAACAAGACCCTGTCGGTACATGCGCAGGAGATGCCTGACCGCGGTTTCGTGATCTCGTTCAGCGACGTCTCTGCCGAACGCGCCGCCGTGCGCGCCATCCGGCAAGCCAACGAATTGCTCGAGGCGCGGGTGGCCGAACGCACGCTGGAACTGGCCGACGCCCTGTCCGAGGCCGAGCGTGCCAATGCCTCGAAATCGCGCTTTGTCGCGGCGGCCAGCCATGACCTGTTGCAACCCCTTTCGGCGGCCAAGCTTTACATGGCCTCGATCGAGCCGGGACAGGATCCCACCCAGATTCACCAGATCGCCGACAAGGCCCGGCGCTCGCTCGACAGTGTCGAGACCATTCTGGAGGCGCTGCTGGATATCTCGACGCTGGATTCCGGCAAGGCCGAAGTGCATCGCGCCCCGGTGCCGCTGGGGGTAATCCTGGCACAACTGGCCGAAGAACTGGGCCCCACCGCCCGCGCCAAGGGGCTGGAACTGCGGGTGATCCCTTCGGGCGCGGTTGTGCTGTCGGATGCTACCTATTTGCGCCGCATCGCGCAAAACCTGATCGTCAATGCCATCCGCTATACCCGCAAGGGCAAGATCGTGGTGGGGGTAAGGCGGCGGGGCAAATCCGTGCGGCTCGAGGTGTGGGATACCGGACCGGGCATTGCCGCCGAACAGCGTGACATCATCTTTCGCGAATTCCAGCGCCTCGACGCCGCCGCCTCTGCCGCCGAGGGGATGGGGCTGGGTCTGGCCATTGTCGAGCGGGCCTGCGCCTTGCTTGGCCATCCGCTCGATCTGGTTTCGACCGTGGGGCGCGGCTCGGGGTTTCTGGTCGAATTTTCGGTGGCGCCGACGCCCGATTTCACCAGCTTCCGCCGCACCTCCGGCCCTGCACTGGCGCCGTCGGGGCTGAACGGCCTGATCGTGCTGCTGGTCGAGAACGATGCCGAATTGCGCAACGCGCTGACCATCGCGATGGAAGCCTGGGATGTCTGTGTACTGCCCTCCGCCTCGATCGCCGAGGCGCTGGCGCTGATCGACGACGAGGGCATTCAGCCCGATGCGGTGATCGCCGATCTGCAACTGGACCGGGGCGAAATGGGGACCGTGCTGCTCAACATGATCCGTACCCGTCTGGGACCGGTACCGTCATGCATCATCACCGCCTCGCGCTCTCCGGCGGTTATCGATATCTGCGTGCAGCAAGGCTGGGAGCTGTTTCACAAGCCGATCGCGGCCGAAACCCTGCGCGGATTTCTGTCCGGGGCCACCGCGAGCACATCCTGAGCGGCATTCGACCAAAGGAGCATTTGCCAGTCCGGCCCTAAGGGGTAGGCTGACCGATAAGACAATCAGCCAGTGGAGGTGAAAAATGGCTTGGACGGCTCCGAAGCTTCGTGAAGTGAACTGCGGCATGGAAATCAACATGTACGCCCCGGCAGAGGATGAAGGCGGTCGCGGCAGCGACCCGATCCTGTAACCACAATCCCGCCCCGGAGGCCCGAAGATGAAGATCGTCGTTCTGGGTGCCGCGGCCGGTGGGGGCCTGCCGCAATGGAATTGCGGCTGCGTCAATTGCAACGATGCGCGTGCCGGGCGACTCAGGTCGTCCGGCCAATCGTCGTTGGCGGTTTCGGCGGACGGGTCGCGCTGGTCGATCCTGAATGCCTCGCCAGATATCCGCCAGCAGATGCAGGACAGGCCCGTCCTGCACCCGCACGGCCTGCGCGGGTCTCCCGTGGCCTCGGTGTTGGTGACCAATGGCGATATCGACCATATCGCCGGGCTTCTGTCGCTGCGCGAGCAGACGCCCTTCGACCTGTTCGCCACCGCCGGCATTCACGAAGTGCTGGAAGACAACCGTATCTTCGACGCGCTGGCCCGCGACAAGGTTGCGCGCCGCCCGGTGGCGCTGGAGGCCCCATTTGCGCTGCATGACGGGCTGGAGGCGATGCTGTTCGCAGTGCCCGGCAAGGTTCCCCTGTTCATGGAGGGTGAGAGCGTCGATACCGGACTGATCGGCGAACAGACGGTGGGGGTGCGGCTCAGCGACGGGCGCAATATCGCCTATTACATCCCCGGCTGCGCCCATGTGCCCGACGATCTACTGGACCGGCTGTCGGATGCGGGTCACCTGCTGTTCGACGGTACGCTTTGGGATGATGACGAAATGATCCGCAGCGGCACCGGGATCAAGACCGGGCGTCGCATGGGACATATCCCGATTTCGGGCGAAGACGGCTCGATGGTCCGGCTCTCCGGGCTGGCCGCGAACAAGACCTATATCCATATCAACAACACCAATCCGGTCTGGCGCGAGGGCGGCGCAGAACGCGCCGAAGTGGCGCGGCAGGGCTGGCAGGTGGCCCATGACGGATTGGAGATCGTGCTATGAGCCGCAAAGACCTTGAGGCCCGGCTGCGCGCCATCGGCGCCGAACGCTATCACGACAAGCACCCGTTCCATCACAAGCTGCATGGCGGCGACTGCACCCCCGACCAGGTGCGTGCCTGGGTGATCAATCGCTGGGCCTATCAGGCAGCGATCCCGATGAAGGACGCGGCCTTTCTGTCACGC
>NZ_JBXWRD010000081.1:0-13625 GCF_059612725.1 Ruegeria sp. YKSF070
CTGGGTGCCGCGGATTTCGAGCCGGAACAGGCGCTGGTCGACGGCACCACCGCCCATGCGATGGAGCGGGTTCTGGGATGCCTGGCGACAACCGCTGGGCTGGGCCTGTGCGAGGCGCGCGCGCTGGACGCCCCCGCCCCGCCACGGCCCGACAGCTAGGGGCGGCACGATGGCGAGACTTGTCCTGCATATGGGCGCCTACAAGACCGGCACCACCTATCTGCAACATCTGTTCCACCTGAACCGGGACCTGCTGGCGCGGGCCGGGGTGATCTATCCGCCCACCGGCGACGGCTATGCCCAGCACGGGCTGACCGCGCTCTGGCTGGATGTGCCCGAGGCGCTGCAGGCCGCCGGGGCCGCCGGTGGCGCCGAGGCGCTGTGGCAGGAGCTGGACCGCCATGCCCGGGGGTCGGGCACGGTGCTGCTGTCCTCGGAACTGTTCTCGCATTGGGGTGCACGGCGGGTGGATCTGGCGGGTCTGGCCCGCCGCCTGTCCGGGTTCGAAGAGCTGCGGCTGGTCTACACGATGCGGCGGCAGGCCGAGCTGGTGCAATCGGTCTGGCTGCATCAGGCCCGCAACGTGGGGCCGCGCGCGATCCATCCCTATGTGCGGCGCGCCTTTGACAAGCGCATGGCCAGCGGGGTCCGGATCGACCATGCCAGTGTCTATAATACCCTGATCGGCCATTTCCCCCCCGAACAGATCCACCTGGTCGATTACCATCAGGCAAGCGCCGCGCCCGGCGGGCTGGCGCAGGTCTTTCTCGATCTGCTGGAGACCGGGCTGGCGGCTGGCGAGCTGCGCCAGCCCTCGGCGGATCAGGGCAATATCTCGCCCGAGCCGCTGGTCTATTACCTGGCCAGCCTGATTGCCGGCCCGGACGAGCGCCCCCCGGCGGAGATGTGCGCGCGGATCGCCGAGAGCCTGCGTCAGGGGCGCGGCCCGGACCGTCCCACCAGCCTGCTGGCGCGCTATGAATACGTCAAGTTCCGCAGCCGGTTCGCGCCGGGCAATGCCGAGCTGGCCGCGCGAGTGCAGCCGGTGCAGCCGGGCTTCTCCTTCCAGGAGGCCGATCCGCCCGCCGATATGCTGTTCCGCGACGATATCGGTGAGCATGACTGGGCCCGGCTGGCCGCCGCGCTCTACCGGATGCCGCCAGCCCGGAACCGGCCCGGCCGCGGATGGGCCTGGTTCCGGCCCTGAGGCAGGCGGGTTTCCGGCCCCTCCCGCTTCACCGGACCTTAATCTGTTTTAATAGAATGCTGTCGAGAAGCCTTGCTTTCGCCATGTTTGAAAGAGGCTGCGTTAATCTCTTTTAACAATCCTGAGCTCGTGCGTGGGGGCGCATGAGTGGGATTGAAAAATGGGGGTTTTGTCGTTTGTCCAGTCGATCTGGACAGCCGATTTTCCTTTGCTCAGCCAGGTGGCGCGGCTGGATGTGTCTGACGGGGGGGGCACGCCGGTGCTGGTCCTGCAGGACCCGGTCACCCGGACGCAGAGCGAATGGCAGCTGGGCAGCGCCCTGCTGGACACGGGTGCGGTGCGGACCCGGGATACCGGGCGCAACGCCACGCAGGTGGAGATCGAGATCGAGGGCGGCAGCCACCGGCTGGACCGGGCCACGCTCTTGCGCCTGATGGAGAGGGAGGGCAGCGGCCAGGCCTATCTGGACGAGACCGGATTTGCCGGGGATCTGCTGGCCCTGCATGTGCGGCAGGTCGGCGGCCAGGCCTATCTGGTGGCCGCCCGCAGCGCCGGGTCCGGGGCGGCGGTCTATCGGCTGGATGCAAATGGCGTGCCGACCCAGCCCTCGACGGTCTCCGACAACAGCGCCCGCTATCTGGGCGGGGTCTCGGCGATGGACGGGATCACGCTGGATGGCCGGGCCTTCGTGGTGACGGTCTCGGCGCTGGAAAGCGGCGTCAACCTGCTCGAGATCCGGTCGGACGGGCGGCTGCGCCAGATCGACAGTTTCGGCCGGGGCGAGTTCCTGCCGATCAACCGGCCCACCGCGGTCGAGGTGGTCGAACAGGGCGGCCAGGCCTTTGCGCTGGTGGCCTCTTATGGCAGCAACTCGCTGACGGTACTCGAGATCGGCGCCGATGGCAGCCTGCGCTTTGTCGATCAGGCGCTGGACACGCTGGGCACCCGGTTCGCGGGGGCCGCGGCGCTGGACACGATCACCGTGAACGGGCAGGTCTTTGCCGCCATCGCCGGCAATGATGGCGGGCTGTCGCTGTTCCAGATGCTGCCGGGCGGGCGGCTGGCCCTGCTGGACAGCGTGGTGGACGGGATGCTGACCGCGCTGGACGGGGTGCGGCAGCTGCGCTTTGTCGAACGGCCGGGCGGCATCGACCTCTTTGTCCTTTCGGCCCGCGATGCCGGGCTGACCCGGTTTCAGCTCGACCTGGGCGAGGTGGGCATCACCGCCCGGGGCCGCGACGGCACCGCCGGGCGCGACGTATTGACGGCGCTGGACGGCGGCCAGCGCCTGTCGGCGGGGGCCGGGGACGACATCCTGATCGACGGTCAGGGCCGCGATACGCTGACCGGGGGGGCGGGGGCAGATCTGTTCGTGATCTCGCCCGATGCCGAAAGCGACCGGATCGAGGATTTCAACCGGGCCGAGGACCGGATCGACCTGTCCGGCTTCGGCTTTCTGACCGATCCGGGCGGGCTGCGGGTGCTCTCGGCAACGGGTGGGGCGTCGCTGCGCTGGGGGGACGAGATTCTGACCATCCGCAGTCATGACGGCCGCAGCCTCACCGCCGACGACCTGAAGGGGCGGATCCTGTTCAGCGACGGCCGGGCGGTGATGCCGCCCACCCTGCCGCTGCTGGGCGATGCGGGCAACGACACCTTCATCTGGTCCGAAGGCGCCGATACCATCGACGGCGCCGCCGGGGTGGACACGATCAGCTATGCCAATGCCCCCACCGCCGCCATCGTCGACCTGGCCGACAGCGGCGCCAATGCGGGGGCGGCCCTGGGCGACACGCTGCGCAATATCGAGGCGGTGACCGGGTCGCGCCACAATGACCGGCTGAGCGGTGACGATGCCGCCAACACGCTCTCTGGCGGTGCCGGCAACGATCATATCCGCGCGCGCGGCGGCTGGGACTGGATCGTGCCGGGCACCGGCAAGGACACGATCGATGGCGGCACCGGGCGCGACATGGTCAGTTTTGTCGACCTGCCGGACCGGGCCGGACGCAGCAATACCGAGTTCCTGCTGCATCTCGACCTGGAGGCCGGCACCGCGCAGACCTCTGCGGCCAATACCTATCGGCTGATCTCGGTCGAGCGGGTGACCGGCACCATCCATGCCGATTACATGAAGGGCAGCGCCGGCGATGACGAGTTGCGGGGCCTGGGCGATTACGACTGGTTCGTGGCCACCCCCGGCAACGACACGCTCAACGGCGGCAATGGCAAGGACATGGTCTCTTATGTGGACTGGCAGGGCGCCCGCGACGTGGTGGCGGGATCGGTGTTCGGGTCGGGCGCGCCGCCGGCCACCCGCGATGTCGCCGGGGTGGTGGTGGACCTGGCCGATACCGCCAGGAACAGCGCCCTGGCCAACGGGCACAGCTATGTCAGCATCGAACGGATCACCGGATCGAGCTGGCAGGACGTGTTCCATGGCGATGGCAATTCCAACGATTTCCGGGGCTTGGGCGGCTATGACTGGTTCGTGGGCTCGACCGGCGGGCGCGAGCGCTATTTCGGCGGCGACGGGGTCGATACGGTGACCTATTACCGGTCCACCTCGGGGGTCTCGGCGGCGCTCAACAACGGTGCCCGGGTGGCGGGACAGGAGACCGGGCGCGGCACCGGCGGCGATGCGGCGCTGGATCTCTATTTCGAGATCGAGAACCTGATCGGTTCGCCTTACGGCGACCGGCTGGGCGGCAATGCCGGGCGCAACCAGCTGTCGGGCCTGGCCGGCAACGACGCCCTGTTCGGATATGGCGGGATCGACTATCTCAAGGGCGGCCGGGGCAATGACACGATCGATGGCGGCGGCGGGTCGGATTACGCGCTCTTTGACGGCAACCGGGCCGAATACCGCCTGGCCCGCACCGCCGACAACGCGGTCACCGTTCGCGGGCCGGACGGCACCGACAGGCTGATCGACGTGGAATATTTCCGTTTCGACGACGGCGATATCCGGATCTGGGATCTGGAGTTGTGAGGCCTTTCCGGCACGTTCCGGCCCCACATGGCCCGCTCCCCTGTTATCCGGGGGGCCGTTAGCATAGAGTTAGCGCGCCCAAGGCATATAATCGACATATTGCTCCCTTAGGAGACCGCCCTTGCCGCGGGACAACCGAACACGAACCGGAACGACCAAAAAACGACCGAGCAGGAGACGACAGACATGGCAGGCGCAGAAGGGCTCAGCGGGGCCACACATTCATTGCTGGGAGCGGTGGCCAGCCAGTTCACGCGCAGCGGCGTGGTGGAATACTCCTTTGCCCCGGCCCTGCAGCCGGTTGACAATCCCGAGAATTTTCCCGGTGGTTCCAGCGTCACCCGGGCCTGGACCGCGGCGGAAAAGGCAAGCTTTCGGGCGGCCGCCCAGGATCTCATGGATGTGGCCAACATCACCCTGCGCGAAACCTCGAACGCGGCCAGCGCCGATATCAACCTGCAAATCGTCCAGGCTGTTCCGGGTGGCTTTTCGGGCTATGCCGGCGGCAATATCTTCGTGGTCGAAAGCGCCGACGCCTCGCTGCTGACGCATGAGCTGTCCCATTCCTTTGGTCTGGGTCATCCGTTCGATACCGGGTTCAACACCCTGACGCTGCCGGGTGTCACCAGCGTCTCCTCTCCGGGGGATTTCGGCTTCAACTCCATCTATTACACGGTGATGTCCTACCAACAGGGAGAGGTTCGGGAATTTCCCAATGTGAACGTGGCGCTGCCGACCTCGCTGATGGTGCTCGATATCGCCGGGCTGCAATCGATGTACGGGGCCAACACGACCCACAGGACCGGCAATGATGTCTATGAGATCCCCTCGGAACTGGTCGCGATCTGGGACGCCGACGGCACCGATGCGATCGATTTCAGCGCCAGCACCGGCCCCGCGGTGATCGACCTGCGGGCGGCGACGCTGCGGACCGAGGCCGGCGGGCTGGGCTGGGCCTCGCTGTCCGACAGCTCGACCTCGGCGCGCAGTGTGGGCGGCTACATGATCGCCTACGGGGTGACGATCGAAAACGGTATCGGCGGGCGCGGCAATGACCAGCTGACCGGCAATGGCGTGGCCAACCGGCTCGAAGGCGGCGCCGGCAACGACACCCTGACGGGAGGAGCCGGCAACGATACCCTGATCGGCGGCAGCGGCACCGATATCGTCCGCCTGAACGTGGCCTCGAGCGAGACCCGGATCGAAACCACGGATGCCGGTCTGATCCTGGTCTCCTCCGAGGGCCGCGATCTTGTGCATCGCGATGTGGAGCAGATCAGGTTCAGCGACCGGACGATCAGCTTTTCCGTGCTTCAGGCGCAAACCCTGCCGGAAGCGATCACCGGGACGGATGGGGGCGAGTCTCTGTCCGGGACCTCTGCGGCGGAACGGATTGAGGCGCGGGGCGGTGCCGACTGGATCACGCCGGGGGGTGGCAATGACACGATTGATGGCGGGGACGGCAACGACATGGTCTCGTTCATCGACCTGCCCGACACGCCGGGGCGGACCAATCTGCAGTTCCGGCTGGATGTCGACCTGGAGGCTGGCACCGCGCGCAGCCATGACGGCAGCGAAACCATGCAGCTCAGCAATGTCGAGCGGGTGACCGGCACCATCTATGCCGATTACATCCGCGGCGATGCCGGGGCCAACCACCTGCGCGGCGCTGGCGATTACGACTGGTTCGTGGCCACCACCGGCAATGACACGCTGGATGGCGGCACCGGCCAGGACATGGTCACCTTTGTCGAATGGCAGAACACCGGCGCCAACGCGATCTCGGATGCGTTTTCAACCGATGGCGCGCCGCCGACCGGGGCGCAGGCGACCGGGGTTCTGGTGGACCTGGCCAACCCGGCCAACAACACCAACCTGGCCAGCGGGCTGACCCTGATCAGCATCGAGCGGGTGACCGGCTCGGGCCGGCAGGACGTGTTCTATGGCGACGGCAATTCCAACGATTTCCGGGGCCTGGGCGATTACGACTGGTTCGTGGGCTCGGCCGGCGGGCGCGAGCGCTATTTCGGCGGCGACGGGATCGACACGGTGACCTATTTCATGTCCGGCGAGGGGGTGACGGCCAGCCTGCGCAACGGCGCCCGGGTGAATGGGCAGGAGACCGGCTATGGCAGCCGGGGCGACGCGGCGCGCGATCTCTATTTCGAGATCGAGAACCTGGTGGGCACCCGGTTCGACGACCGGCTGACCGGCAATTCCGGGCGCAACCAGCTGTCTGGGCTGGAGGGCGACGATTTCCTGTTCGGCTACGAGGATGTGGATTACCTCAAGGGCGGCGCCGGCAATGACACGATCGACGGCGGCACCGGCTCGGATTACGCGCTGTTCGACGGCGACCGGGCCGAATACACCCTGACCCGCACCGCCGACAACGCGGTCACCGTTCGCGGCCCCGACGGCACCGACCACCTGATCGACGTCGAGTATTTCCGCTTCGACGACGGAGATGTGCGGATCTGGGACCTGACGATCTGACAGGGCGGCCGCGCTCAGAACAGCGCGGCCAGTTCCCGCACATCCGGCGGCGTTTCCGGCCAGTTGCCATCGGCACAGGCGGCCCGCATCGCCTGGATCCAGGTCAGCCCGGCGCGATAGGTCTGCATCTGCGCCGCATCGAGCAGGCCGGCGCTGGCGGCGGCGGCCAGATTGATCTGCGCGATTTCATCGCAGACCGCGAAGATCCGCATCCGGCATTCCGCCTTGCGGTCCTGCAACAGGATCTGCTGTTGCAGCGCGGCCTTGTCCTCGGTGGTGACGACGCGCGAAAAGTCGATATTTGCCATGCTCTCAGGCCTCCATTTCATCTGCGGGGTCTCCCGAAAGCGGGACCCGGCCATCCCCGGCCTCGACCGGGGCGGGAAACAGCCGCTCCGGGGTCGCATCGGCCCCATGCGGCAAGATCAGCGTCAGGTGGATCACGCCCCCGATCCGCTCCACATCCGATGTCAGCCAGTCGCAGCTGACCGCATCGCGGGGCAGCACCGCCCCCTCGGGCAGAGCGGAAAAATCGAACTCCTCGCCATTGATCGTCAGGACATCGCCCTGTTTGACAAGCTCCAGCCGGTCGTCCCGGCGCATCGGGGTGAATGAAATATGCATCTTCGCTTTGTCCTTGAGGCATGCGCTCGGACGCGGGACCGGGCATGCGATATCCAGAGGGTTGGAGGGTGGGGCGTGAAGCAGCGTTTGACCGCCGCTAGGTCCAGCGTCCGACCGCGATCAGGGAGATGCCCGCCGATGTGCCGTTGCCATCCTTGTCCCAGACCCGGATGGAGGCATCCTGATAGCTCGAGGACAGGCCGGTGACGATCCGGGCGACGGACACGCTGGTCGAGGTTCCGGTGATGCTGATCGTGGCCTGGCCGCCGCCAAAGACCGCCGGAAAGATCCAGGTTTCCACCCCCGGACCGATCACCCAGTTACGGCGCCAGCAGATCTGGGTGCCATCGGCAAAGCGGGTGTAATAGCCGTTGGCATTCTCACCGTGTTCGAGCACCGCGCCGGTCGGCGCCGTTCCGGTCCCCGATACGGTTCCGACCACGTTGCCGGTGTCGATCACCCGGCGCCAGGTTCCGACCACGCCACCCTGCTTGCCGCCCCACCACAGGGCCTGATCCGGCACCTTGGGAATGGCCAGGGCCACGGCCTCGCCCGCCTGCCGCGCAAGCTTGGCCACATACCAGTCGCCTGACGCGGGTGTGTCGGCGGCCCCGGCATTTGCGACCGGACGCGCGAAATGGAACCCGGTCCGCACCCCGTCGGCAAAGACATCGCCGCTCAGGTCCGGCAGGTGCGCCCCAAGACCGAAACCGCCAACCGTGATCACGCGCCCCGGCGTGCTGTCCTGGGCATCGGCCTGTACCGCGGTTCCGGTCAGCGGCGCATCCAGCTGCAACGCGCTGTCCGACAGCGTGGCCCGGACGGACCCGGACGGGGCCAGGCTGATGGTCCCGGTTCCCGGATCCAGCCGCAGCGTCTCGGACCAGTTGCTGCCATCGGCGCTGGTCTTGATCGCAAAGGCGGTATCGCCTGCCAGCCCCATCTCGGCATGTCCGGTCCAGTCGGACTGGAACAGCAGGCTCGCCGTATCCCCGGCAGATGCCTTGTTGATCTTGAGCTGATGTCCCGCACCCGCATGGGTAAAGAGGCTGCCGGCCGAGGCCACGGCCAGACGGTTGCCGGCATCGGCGGTCGTGGCAACGCCGACCAGATCGGCATTCTGTATCTGGTCCAGTTCGGCGCTCCAGCCGCTGTCGGTATGGACATGCGCCTTCTGAGAGCTCAGGTCATAGGCCCGCCAGCCCTCCGCAGGAAGGATGAACTGCCAGCTGCTTCCGTCCCACAGCGCCAGCTTGCCCTGCTCGCCGGCCCAGGCCCCGGTCGGGCCCGCCCCCAGCGCATGGATATCCCCCGCGGCGGGGTCGGCGGGCGGGGTTTCCGACCCGATCGCCACGACAGTCAGCTGCGCCAGGGCATCCAGCCTTTGCAGGGCTTCGTTGTGAGTGACATGTTTCTGAGCCTGCGACGGTTGCAGATAGGGCAAGCTCAGTCGCGGTGATGTGTCGGGCATGGGCGCATCCTACGTCTCTGATCTGGCGCCGGACTATGCAGGTCAGATTTCAAAGAAACGCCAATGCACCGGTCGCAACCACGCTCAAGGACGCAACACCCGCGGGGAACCCAATATGCCGCGCGACCGCAAACAGCACTGGACTTTCGCCACGACTATTTGCGATGCATGGGGCGCACCCCTTGGACGAGATCAGCAGCCAGGTTCCCGATCCGCCATGATGTCAAACACATCTCCCTCTTCGGAACGGCCCGAAATCTGTATCCTGCTGGCGGTCTATCAGGGGGCCCCCTATCTGCAGACACAGCTGAACAGCTTTGTCGCCCAGACCCATCGCAACTGGTCCCTGATCGCCTCCGATGACGGGTCGTCGGATGACAGCCCCGCGATCCTGGAACGGTTCAGAGAGGCGCATGGCACCCACCGGATCAGCCTGCTGCAGGGGCCGGGCAAAGGGTTTGCCCGCAACTTTCTGTTTCTGCTGCGCAAGACCCCGCCAGAGACCGCCTTTGCGGCCCTGTCCGACCAGGATGACATCTGGTTCCCGCACAAGCTGGACCGCGCCGTCCGTCTGCTGTCCGAGCTGCCACCGGGCCAGCCGGGGCTTTATTGCGCGCGCACGATGATCTGCGCCGAAAACCTGGCCCCCATCGGCCTGTCCCAACAGTTCCGCCATGCGCCCGATTTCAGGAACGCGCTGGTGCAGTCGATCGGCGGCGGCAATACGATGGTGCTCAATCACGCGGCGCTGGCCCTGGTGCAGGAAACGCTGGACGAGACCACCGCCCCCGTGGCGCATGACTGGTGGCTCTACCAGATCATCACCGGCTGCGGCGGGCAGGTCATCTACGACCCCGAGCCGATCCTGTCCTATCGCCAGCACGGCGACAACCAGATCGGCGCGAACCTGTCGCTGCGGGCCAAGCTGTTGCGGTTTCTGGCGCTGGCGCAGGGGCGTTTTCAGGACTGGAACGAAATCGGCCTGCAAGCACTCGAGAAATCCGTGCACCGGTTCACACCGCAGGCCCGGGAAACGCTCGATCATTACAAGGCCGCGCGCAGCGGCCCGATCCTGCAACGCCTGAAATCCCTGAAAGACTCCGGTGCCTATCGTCAGAGCGCGGCCGGCACCATCGCGCTCTATATCGCCTGTCTGCTCAACCGGATCTGAGCATCGCCGCAAGGCGACCGATGCCCGGCGACAGCCGGCCCCCGGCAAGGGGCCGCGCCGGTTCACAACAGAAATGTCCGGTTGCCGCGGTCCTGACGGACAGGCTCTAGCCGACGGCGCTCAGCGGCTGGTGCTGCGGCGCATAGGTCGCGGCCTCGATCTCGTTGACGATCGACTGCATCACACCGTTCAGCAGCCCCTCGTCCTCGCTCTCGCCCATTACCCGGATCAGCGGTTCGGTGCCCGATTTGCGGATCAGCAGACGGCCCTTCTTCTGCAACTGGGCATTGCCCTGGGTGATCGCCTGCTGCACGGTCAGCTGTTCCAGCGGTGCGGTCCCGGGCTTGATCTTGATGTTGCGCAGCATTTGCGGAACCGGTTCGAACTGACGGCAGATCTCGCTTGCCTTGCGCCCGCTTTCCTGCAGCGCGGCCAGAACCTGCAGCCCCGCGACCAGGCCATCCCCGGTGGTGGCATAATCGGTCAGCACGATATGGCCGGATTGCTCTCCGCCCATGTTGAAGCCGCCGGCCCGCATCTTCTCGACCACGTAGCGATCCCCGACCGGGGTCCGCTCCAGCCGCAGGCACATGCCGGTGCATGTGCCGCTCCAGCCCCAGGTTGGACATCACCGTGGCCACCAGCGTCTTGTTCCTCAGCCGGCTCGTCGCCGCCCAACTGGTGGCCAGCAAGGCCATGATCTGATCACCATCGACCACGGCGCCGGTCTCGTCGATGATCGACACCCGGTCGGCATCGCCGTCCAGGCAGATACCCACATCGGCCTTGTGCTCCAGCACCGCCCGCGCGGCCCGCGCCGGAGAGGTCGACCCGCAATCCTCGTTGATGTTGTAGCCGTTCGGCGTGACCCCGATCGGGATCACCTCGGCACCCAGTTCCCACAGGACTTCCGGCGCGATCTTGTAGGCGGCGCCATTGGCGCAATCGAGCACGACCTTCAGACCATCCAGGCGCACCCGTTCCGCCAGGGTGGTCTTGACATATTCCACATAGCGGCTGACCGCATCGTTGAGGCGGGTGACGCGTCCGACATATTCGGCATCGACCAGGGGCAGGTCGCGCATCATCAGCTCTTCGATCTCGGCTTCGGCCTGATCGTTCAGCTTGTAGCCATCGGGGCCAAAGAACTTGATCCCGTTATCGTAATGCGGGTTGTGCGAGGCCGAGATCATCACCCCGATATCCGCCCGCATCGAGGGCGTCAGACGGCCCACCGCCGGCGTGGGCATCGGCCCCAGCGCGAACACATCCATGCCTGCGGCGGTGAACCCCGCGGTCAGGGCGTTTTCCAGCATGTAGCAGGACCGCCGCGTATCCTTGCCGATCACCACCCGGTGACGCTTGTGGTCG
Source organism: Ruegeria sp. YKSF070 (assembly GCF_059612725.1). Taxonomy (NCBI): domain Bacteria; kingdom Pseudomonadati; phylum Pseudomonadota; class Alphaproteobacteria; order Rhodobacterales; family Roseobacteraceae; genus Ruegeria; species Ruegeria sp. YKSF070. Next base: position 11,333 of record NZ_JBXWRD010000081.1, read on the forward strand.
CGGCCGAAATAATGCCCGACCGCTGTCGCGAGGTGAACAATGGTTGCGGCGGTCATGGGATAAACATTTGCGCGGCCACGCACGCCATCGGTACCGAAAATCTTGCGGTTCATAACAAAAATTCCTTTGATCCAGCTCTTGCAACAAGATCTGACAGTCTATTAACGATAATTATCCGGGTTGTTTGGAACAACGCGTCATGCGTCGTGTATCTTCTTGCCCCCCAGCACTCATGATCCAAAACACCATATTATTCTACACACTTTTTTACGTGACCAAACATAAAGTTTCCACCCCTGGACACAGCAGGGCACCTATCGGCGGATTCACGCGACTTCTGATCATTCGATGGGCACATGTCACCGGGGCCGCTTGGCATCCGTAACGGTCCGACCCCCTAAAGCTTCAACAACCGTTCCGCGCAGCACTCCAGATCGTGACATGCCACCATCCGGGACAAGTCCGCGCGCCGGGCCGGTTCATCCGCATCGGTTGCAAAGGCGATCACCCCGGCGATGGCATCTTCCATCCGCTCATGGACATACCCGTCAAACAGGGACCGCGCGCCGGGCCAGTCATGAACCACCGGCAAACAGCCCGAGGCCATGCCCTCGATCACCGCAGTATGGCAGCCTTCGGTGTCGGAACTGGACAGGATGGTCCCGATGCCGCGATACCATTCCTCCATGTCCGGGCCAGCCGGGTCGAACCGGATCGCCCCGGCCAGATCCGGATCCGCGAAAATGCGCGCGAACTGGGCCTCGAACCGGGCGCGGGTGTCGTCCTGCCGGCTCCAGACCCATTCGATCTCCCATGGCATGGCGCTGCGCACCGCCAGCTGGAACCGGGGGTCGCGGGCCCGCAGGGCCACCAGAAAGTCGATGGCCCGGTCAAAGCGCTTGTGCTCGAACGGGTTGATCCCCACCAGGCCCAGGGTAAAGCGCGCCTCGGGCAGCTTGGGGCGCTGCAATTCATGCCAGTCGATATATTGCGGCATCACATGCACCCGTTCGGGCGCCACGCCGAACCGCGTCACCATCAGGTCGCGGAAATACTCCGACACCACGATCAGCGCGTCGACATTGTCCCACTGCACCCGTTCGGGAAAATCCCGGAAGGCCTCGAACCGGTGCAGCCTGACAAGCAGCCGGGTGCCCGGACGCTTGTTGTGGCTGTGCCAGACGGCGTTTTCGCAGCACCATTCGCACAGGACCGTATCCACATCGGCGGGCACATGCGGCTGCCCCGAGGGCTTGACGCTGCTGGCCCAGGTCTCCCAGCTCAGCCGGATACCCGGATCGGCCAGCAGCCGGTCGGTCATCTGGCGCAGGAATTTCCGCTCGTGGGTGGCGATCAGGATATGGCGCGGCGCGGGGCTCAGGCTGACGCCCGGCCGCCCATGCCCGCGGATCGCGCGCCCCAGCTTGGCGGCCAGCGCCGGAGCCGAGAACCGCCCGGCGATCTGCAAGGCGCGGTCGCGGGCCAGATCATGGGTCGGGGTGCCCCGCTGCTGCACGATCCCGCGGATCCGCGCGACGATATCGCCCTGCGAGATATCGACAAGATAGGGATAATCCGCGCCGAACAGCGACCGGTTGAACTCGCTGTCGTTCAGGATCGGCGGCACCCCCATGGCGCAGAACTCGACAATCTTGGTCGAGATCTCGATCACGTCGTCATAGCGGTTGTGACGCAGGCAAAAGGCGAAATCGGCCCCTGCCATCAGCGCCTTGGCCTGCACATGCGGCAGGTTCGAATGCAACTCGACATGCGCAAGATCGCCCTGGGCGACCCGGGCGCGCAGCCGGTCCATCCCGGCAAAGAAATCGGGATGCGCCTTGCGGCGGGTATCCTTGCCGGCGATCAGGCGCAGGCGGATCTCTCCCTCGGTGGGGGGACGGGTCTCGAGATCGGCGCAGAGATCGAGCAGCCAGTCGAGACCGTATTGCAGATCGATCTTGCCCGAATAGCACAGCGTCGCCGGCCCATCGCGCCGGGGTTCGGGCGCGTCCTCCTGGAACACCACGGGCGGGACCGCATGCACCACATGGGCGGGATAATCCGAAAGCGTTTCAAGCGCCCGTTTGGCGGTTTCGCTCTGCACCACGACGGGCATGCGCCGCTGCCGCCCGAACTGCACCCATTCGGGTTCGGGCTGGGTGACATCCGGGATCGCATTGGGCGCATAGCCCACGATCCGGTCGCAAAAGGCCGGCTCGTCCAGCAGCCGGGTCAAGAGTTCGGTACCGCGCACGAAGATCCGGTCATAGGCGCCGTGCCGCGCCTCCCAGGC
>NZ_JBXWRD010000082.1:0-13417 GCF_059612725.1 Ruegeria sp. YKSF070
GTCTCGCCTGCCTGGGTCGCGACCACGCTGGCCGCCGATGCGCCCAAGCTCTCGGCCGCGCAGATCCATGCCCTCGTTCTGGAGGGCAAGACCGTGGTGTGCCTGTCCGAAGGGATGGAATTGCACCGCTCGCGCGTCATGGGCGCGAACCGGATCGAACTCTCGGGCTTCTCGGAGGCAGCCAAGGATCGCCTCAAGGCCGATGGCTTCTTCTCGGAGATTATTAGTTGGAAGCTTCGGCTGTTTTGCCCGACCGACGCTGATGGCGTCGCGATACTGGATCGTCTGCTTGCACGTTGTCCTGTCGCAAGGCTACATGATCGCGGAGGCTGTTGACCCATGTATTCCGATACCGAAGACCTCGTGCGCGATCTGGCAGAAAATGCCGAAGGCGTCTGTCGTGCCTACCTTCCCGCCGGACGGAGGGAAGGATCCTACTGGATCGTCGGCGATCTGCAGAACAACACCGGCCGGTCGCTCTTCGTGCGGTTGACTGGGCCGGCATCAGGTGCAGGAGCTGCCGGGAAATTCACCGACGGCGCGACCGGCGAGCACGGCGATCTCCTGGATATCATCCGCGCCCGGACGGGGATCACGCGCTTCCCCGACCTTCTCGCCGAGGCCCGAGCACATCTTGGCCGTCCGCAGCCGGTCGTCCCGGATAGGCAAGAGCCGAGGAAGTCCAAGGCACCCGGTGGCACTCCTGCGGCGGCGGCGCGATTGTTTGCTGCCTCGAACCCGATCACAAGCACGCTTGCCGACACCTACCTCCGTTCCCGAGGCATCACCCAATTCGGGGCGAACGGCGCCTTACGCTTCCACCCGAAGTGCTGGCATCGGGAAGAGGGGCAGACCCGGAGCATCCCCAGACCGGCGATGATCGCGGCGGTTACCGATGGGGCCGGGGCCGTGCAGGGCGTGCATCGCACCTGGCTGGCGTCTGACGGGCAGGGGAAGGCGGAAGTGAATCCACAGCGTCGGGCAATGGGTCACCTCCTGGGCAATGCTGTCAGGCTGAGCCCGGAGGACGATATCCTCGTCATCGGCGAAGGCATCGAGACCATGCTGTCCCTGTCCGAAGCGATCCCAGGTCTGCCCGTCTGGGCGGCACTCTCTTCGGGTCACCTCGGGGCGGTCCTGCTGCCGGAGGGGCTCCAGCGCCTCTACATCGCCATCGATCGCGATCCGGCCGGGCAACGTGCGGCAGGGAGGTTGAGCGCCAGAGCCACCGAGTTCGGGGTCGCCGTGCGGGTGCTGGAACCGGGGCTCGGGGACTTCAACGATGATCTTCGGGCGAACGGCAAGAACGCGCTGCGCCAGCATCTGGCAGGTCAGATCGGGCCAGAGGATCGGCATCGCCTATTGGGCTGAGCTGCATCGCGCAGGGGGTCTGGGAGTGCGGGGCAGGGGGCAGCATCCCAGTCGTGGCTCTGGATCGTCGTCCTCACCCCATCCCGGGCCTTGCGCATCCACTCGTCACCCGAGCGGCCTTCAAGAGATGGGCAGGCCGTCAAAGCGGTTGCCCCTGCAAGGTCGGCAGGGAACCTATTTCCGCCTGCGGCAAAGCCGCCTTTGCATCGCGAGACAAATAGCTTCCCTGCCGACCTCCTCCACGCTGTTCCGGCCCCGGTGAAGCCGGGATGAAGGGGCAACCGCCCCGACGGCTCGGGTCTGCCCATGAAGGCCGCGCGGGATGACGCGCGGACGAGACAGGCCCGGAGGCAAGAAACCGATGACGATCCATACCCACGACGACGCGTATGAACCCGCCCATAGCGCATCCCAGACCGCCCATGCGCTCGACGAGCTCCAGCTCTACGGCTATCGCCCCTTTGACGAGCCCGATCCGCGCCCGATGCCCGATGGGCAGCGCCTCGCCGTCGCCGTCGCCGACATCTTCGACGCCCTCGTCGCGACCCTGGAAGACACCCGTATGGAACCCGACCTCGAAGAGGTGCTCTGGGGCCAGGTCAACCTCTTCCACCGCGCCACGGCCCGGATCGAGCGGACGCTCGATGAGAACGAGCAGGCGCAGCGCCGCCTCCAGCGCGAGCAGGACGGCTCCGAAGTGAAGTCCGTCGAACTCGAGCGCCTGACAGCCGAAGGCCTGACCCTCGTCGAACGGCGCAACTGCATGGACATGATGCGCGATCACGCCGCCTCCGAGTTTGTTCAGCACACCGGATCGGCCTGGCGCCCCCGCACCGGCTCGATGGTGAACCGACAGCACATGACCGCCGCCCTGATCGACAGCCGCGACTTCCTGGCCGCCAAGCGCCGCGCCGAGACCGAGGTGATGCTTCCCGCAGGCCCCAAGGTCGCCCTCACCGGCGGGACCGATTTCAACGATCATCGCCTTATCTGGGGCAAGCTCGACCAGGTCCGCACCAAGTATCCCGACATGGTCCTGCTGCACGGTGGCAGCCCCAAAGGCTCAGAACTCATCGCCGCCAAATGGGCAGAGTCTCGGGGCGTGACGCAGGTCGCCTTCAAGCCTGACTGGACCAAGCACGCCAAGGCCGCGCCCTTCAAACGAAACGATGCGATGCTGGATGTGCTCCCGGTCGGGGTCCTCGTCTTCCCCGGAACCGGTATCCAGGAAAACCTCGCCGATAAAGCCAAAAAGCTGGGCATCCCGGTCATGAAGTTCGAGAAGGGGGCGTGAGCCCCCGACTTCAATCCGGGACAGAACATTGTGGAAACGTCGAAGAGCGCTTGATATTGTGGTTTTGAGAGAGGCGCCAACAACATGTTCGACATATCGCGGCAAATGGAAGTGTTCCCGACGACGGTCGATCTCAAGCGGATCGACCCGTCTATCAACATGCGCCGCTTCTATCGAATGAGCATTCAGCCGGACCTGTTTGGCGGCGCATGCCTTGTGCGGGAATGGGGCCGTATCGGGTTTCGAGGGCAGATGCTAATCGAACAGCACCCGGACGAGGGGCATGCTGTGACCGCCCTATTGAAGCTCGCAGCGACGAAGCATCGCCGAGGATACTTACGTTCTAGCTAGATGATCCTTTGGGCTTTGATAGTCCAAGACCAGTCCCTGGGTTATCTACGCCTGAATGGTCGACTTCCAAGGCAACGCCTTGAAATTCGATTGATAATCTCGGTGTCACTCCCTAAGGTTGTCGCAGGCCCAGAAAATGGGCGCGCATAGTTACAATGCGCATTGGGATACCGGGAGGCCAGGGTGGATAGCGACAGGTCAGAACTTCGATGGGGAGTCGAGCAACGTCTCGAGTTCATAGAGTTCCGCTTGTTCTGGGAGGGGCATGTAAACCGGAGTGACCTCATGGATCAGTTCGGTGTCTCGGTCAACCAAGCGTCCACTGACCTGAATCGCTATATCGGCTTTGCGCCGGCGAACATGGTCTACGACAAGAGTGCGCGGACTTATGTGCGAGGCAGTGCATTCCAACCACAATTTCTGGAACCTGATGCCAGTCGCTATCTAGCTCAGCTACGGTCCGTGGCCGAAAACATTCTTGACCGTGAAGACTCTTGGATCGCTAATCTTCCGTCCTTTGCCTCTGCGCCGACGCCGGTCCGTGGTGTTGACCCCGTGACGCTTCGGTCCGTTGTGGGAGCGATCAGGCGATCCGAAGAGATAGAGATACGATACCAGTCCCTTTCCAGCCCAGATCCGCGGTGGCGTTGGATTGCGCCTCACGCGATTGCCTTCGATGGATTTCGCTGGCACGCCCGCGCGTTTTGTCTAACCGACGAGTGTTTCAAGGATTTCCTTCTTTCCCGGATGATTGAGATTCGTGGCTCACGCGAAAGCGGGACATCGGCCGATGATGATCTCGACTGGAATTCAGAAGTCGTCCTTGAAGTGGCTCCTCATCCCGAACTGTCAGAAACGCAGGCTAAGGTCATTGCCCTCGACTACGGGATGCGTGGCGGCAGCGCGAAGATAAGGGTGCGCCGCGCGCTGCTCTATTACGCGCTAAGGCGCTTGGGATTGGATACAGATCCCGCCGCCCGGCGCCCGCAAGACCAACAGATTGTCCTGATGAACGCCCCCGAAATCGGGCACTCGACACCGAGGGTCTCGGCGCCTGTGAGCGGAGGCGTAAACGGATGATCGAGGCACTTGAACGCGTTGTTGACGATCTTGCTGTGGTGAACAGCAAACTATTGCTGCTGATAGGCGCGCCAAATTCTGGGAAAAGCGACTTGCTTCGCCAACTGGCTGGACGTCGAAGGCTGCACATCCTCAACATCGGAGCTGCCCTCGGACGAGAACTGCTGACAATCCCGAGCCCCAGGAGACACCTTCAAGCAGCCGACCTTCTGAAAGGGTTGGCGGATGAGTTTTCGCGGGAAGGGCTTCTCCTCCTGGACAATCTCGAACTCCTGTTCGACCAGGAGTTGAAGCTAAGTCCGCTCGATTTGCTCCGGCGGCACTCTCAAGCGCGACGCGTTGTTGCGGCTTGGCCGGGGACGCTCACAGACAACAGGCTGTCGTATGCAACGACAGGACATCCAGAATATCAGGACTACAGCTGTGATGGCGTGGTTCCGTTCAGAGTTAATTGAAAGGAAATCTCGAGATGGCAATGCGTTACGGCGATCTCATTCAATTTGAGCCCATTGAATCGGTTATTCAGCTTCTCGATGCAGATCGTCCTGATGAAGCTAAGAAGCTTGTGTCCACCTATGTCATCTCGGATGACATGGCCGACCGCATCGCCAAGCTCATGATCCCGCAGCTCTCCTTCGATGAGGCTGTGGACCACAAAGGCGTCTTGGTGGTCGGGAACTACGGCACTGGTAAGTCGCACTTGATGTCGGTGCTGTCACTTGTCGCTGAAGATGAGGCATATCTGCCGATGATCCAGCACCCCAAAGTGGCCGAGGCTGCAAAGACAATTGCGGGCCGCTTCAAAGTACATCGGATTGAGATCTCGAGTCAGATGTCATTGCGCGACATCATCACCCAACAGCTTGAGGTGTTCCTGGAAAAGCACGGCGTGACATATGCGTTCCCGCCTGCCGACAAGGTTATCAATAACAAGGCTGCGTTCGAGGAGATGATGTCGGCTTTTGCGGAGGTTCACCCTGATCAAGGTGTTCTCCTAGTTGTCGACGAGTTTCTCGAATACCTGCGGTCGCGAAAAGACCACGAACTGGTACTCGACTTGTCCTTCCTCCGCGAGATCGGAGAGGTTACCAAACATCTCCGGTTCCGTTTCGTTGCAGGCGTTCAGGAAGCGATCTTCGATAGCAGCCGCTTTCAACATGTGGCGGATAGCCTGCGGAGGGTGAAGGATCGCTTCACTCAGGTTTTGCTGGCAAGACAAGATGTCAGTTTCGTTGTCGCGGAACGTCTCTTGAAGAAGTCCGCGGACCAGCAGGACAAGATCCGCGCTTACCTTGCGCCCTTCTCGAAATTCTATGGCTCAATGAATGAGCGGATGGACGAGTATGTGCGTTTGTTTCCAGTACACCCAGACTACATCGGGACGTTTGAGCGCCTGGTCTTCACCGAGAAGCGGGGCGCGTTGGTGACCTTGCGTGATCAGATCCAGGCAATCCTTGACGATGAAGTTCCTTCAGATCGGCCTGGTCTAATCGGCTTCGACAAGTTTTGGGACACTGTCGCAACAAACTCCGTCTTGCGCTCAGATCCGAATATCGGGCCAGTGCTCAAGGTCTCAGAAGTGCTTGCGGAGAGGGTCTCCAAGGCGTTCACTCGGCCGGCCTACAAGCCGATGGCGCTTCGCATCATTGACGGCCTTTCGGTCCACCGCCTGACGACGGGCGGGGACATCTATGTGCCGGTCGGACCGACGGCCGAGGAACTGCGCGACACGCTTTGCCTGTTTCAGCCGGGTATTGAAGACATGGGTGGCGACCCGTCTGACGACCTACTTACCGCGGTCCAGACCACGCTTCGAGAGACCCTCAAGACGGTAAACGGTCAGTTCATCTCCAAGGCGCCAGACACCGAGCAATACTATCTCGACCTGAAAAAGGACGTCGATTACGACGCGCAAATCGAGAAGCGGGCCGAGGCTCTTTCGGAGGATGCGCTCGATCGCGCTTACTACGGCGCCATTCGCCAACTCATGGAGCGCACGGACGAGTCCAGCTACGTGACGGGACACCAGATTTGGCAATACCAGATCGAGTGGCAGGAGCGTCGCGTCGAACGGATTGGCTATCTGTTCTTTGGCGCGCCGAACGACCGGCCGACCGCTCAGCCAGAGCGGGATTTCTATTTGTACTTCATCCAGCCCTTCGATCCCCCGCGTTTCCGTGATGAGCAGAAGCCCGACGAGGTCTTCTTCCGTCTGAAATCACCAGACGAAACCATCAAGCGATTGCTGAGCTTCTACGCCGCCGCGCAGGAACTGGCCTCCACGGCAAGTGGTGGCGCGAAAGGCGTGTATCTCGACCGCGCTCGCGATGCGCTGCGCGAAATGAGCAAATGGCTGCAGGAAAAACAGCTGGAGGCATTCGAGGTCACGTTCCAAGGCAAGTCCAAGACACTTCGTGACTGGACCAAAGGCATTTCACTCAGGGACAAAGCGCGCTTGGGGCCGGACGAGCGCATCAACTTCCGCGACGTCGTCAACGTGATCGCGGGGATCGCGCTAAGCAGCCGATTCGCCGATGTTTCGCCCGAATACCCAACATTCTCGGCGCTCGTGACGGAGTCCAACCGAAAGCAGCTCATTGGAAATGCGCTTCGTGCTCTCACGGGGAGCAACCGTACGAAAGATGCTGTGATCGTCCTGGATGGCCTCGAAATGCTCGATGGTGATCGCATCGATCCGGTTCAATCTCGATACGCTCAGGAGGTTCTCGCGCGGCTGAAGGCCAAAGGTCATGGGCAAGTGTTGAACCGCAGTGAGTTGCTCGTTGGAAACGCGGATATCGAGTACTTCAGCCCTGACAAGTACCGGCTCGAGACTGACCTATTGGTCACGGTGCTTGGGTCACTGGTCTATTCCGGTGACATTGTCCTCGCGATTACTGGGGACAAAATTGACTCCGGCAAGATCGGGCTTCTCGCGGATCGTCCGCTCGATGAGTTGAAGCAGTTCAAGCATGTTGAGGCGCCGAAAGAGATCAACGTTGCCGTGCTCCGGTCACTCTTCGAGATGCTGGAGTTGCCGCCGGGTCTCGCGCAGCAAGCAACTCAAGGCTCGGATGAACCGGTCAAGGCGCTTCAGGAGGAAGTCAGCAAGCTAACAAAACGTGTGCTTGCAGCTTCCACCGACATGGCGAACCGGCTTAGCTTTTGGGGCCAGCCACTTCTGCGCGAGGAAGAAATCCGCGACTGGAGATCGAAGCTCGACGAGCTTAAGGCCTTCTCGGAAAGCCTGTCGCCCTACAACACGGTCGGCAAGCTCAAAAACCTGCGCATTGGGTCTGACGATATCGCAGCCCAGAAAAAGAACCTTGAGGTTCTGAACTCCGTGGAAGGACTCATCAGCCTGATCGGCGAACTCGGGAACACGGCAAGCTATCTTGGCCAGGCCGAGATGGTGCTGCCGTCTGACCACGCATGGGTGAAGCAGGCTCAGGACACCCGCAAGCAGGTCCTCGACGCATTGTCGGCGAGCCGAACTGGACAGAATGGATCCGAACACCGGCAGACGCTGGCCAAGCTCAAAAAGGACTATGTGACGGCGTATGTCAGCCTGCACAGCAAGGCGCGTCTAGGAGTGTCCGAGGACAAGACGAAGACCGCGCTGCGCAAGGACTCTCGGCTCGTCGCCATGCGAGCTTTGGCGAATATCTCGCTGATGCCGACAAGCCAGCTCACCACCTTCGAGGAGAAACTCGACAAGTTGAAGAGCTGCGCCTCGCTGATCGATTCGGAACTGGCGGCCAGCCCGGTTTGCCCGCACTGCAACTTCCGCCCGGCGAATGAGCAGGGCGACATGCTGCCCGCGGCCAATGTGCTTAAGCAGCTCGATGACGAGCTCGATCAATTGCTGGACGGATGGGTGCAGACGCTTCTCGACAACCTCGAGGATCCGATCATCCAGTCCAACTTTGAACTGCTGAAGGAAGGGTCGCGCAAGATCGTCACCGGCTTTGTCGACAGCAAGTCATTGCCGGATCCCGTCACGCCCGAGTTCATCAGCGCAGTGCAAGAGGCACTGTCCGGCCTCGACAAGGTCGTCGTGTCGGGCAGCGACATCCGGCAGGCCCTGCTTCAGGGGGGATCGCCCGCGACGCCCGAAGACCTGCGCAAGCGTTTCGAGGCGTTCCTGACCGACCGCTGCAAGGGCAAGGACACCTCCAAGCTGCGCTTCGTGGTCGAGTGAACTTCCGCCAACCGATATTGAGATGAGACGAACTGATGACTGAACAACTGAAGATGGATGGCGGCAAGAACGGCGGGCCGGTCGAATGCCTGGGTATGACGTTCCCGAACGATGACGCGCGCCGCGAGCATTTCCTGAAGCTCTTGGCCGAGAAGCTGAAAGAGCCGGAGTTCCGTGCTCAGGAAGGTTTTCCGCAAGGATCAGACGACGCTATTCTCGTCATGTCGGATCCGCCCTACTACACGGCGTGCCCGAACCCGTGGCTTATGGATTTCATTGATCACTACGGGAAGCCGTATGATCCGAACCAAGAATACGCTCGCGAACCCATGGCAATTGACGTTTCGGTTGGAAAGACCGACGCAATCTATAAGGCGCATTCCTATCACACAAAGGTGCCGTATCTCGCCATTGTGCCATCAATTCTGTACTATACAGAACCCGGTGACATAATTCTTGACGGTTTCTCTGGGTCGGGCATGACTGGCGTTGCAACTCAATGGTGCGACGTTGCGACTACGTCATATCGCGTCGACATCGAATCTCAGTGGAAGAAGCGTGGGTTAAAAGCGCCGATTTGGGGGCGCCGACGAGTCATCCTAAATGATCTTTCCCCAGCGGCAACTTCTATCGCGTATAACTATGTGAACCCTTTTGATCTCCACGTTTTTGAGAAGGCGGCTGATGCAGTCCTTGACGCCGTTAAGGATGATGTCGGCTGGATGTATGAGACGACACATTCCAACGGAGAAATCGGTGAGATTGAGAATGTGGTTTGGAGTGAAGTCTTCTCATGCCCTGAGTGTGCAGGGGAAGTAAACTTCTTGGAAAACGCACTACAGCCTGAAAGTACAAAAGTACTAGACGAGTTCACGTGCCCGCATTGCGACAAGATGTTAACCAAGAAAAAGCTTGAGCGCCGCTATGTTAAAAAGATGGACAATGCTCTTGGCGAGACGGTTGACACTCCCAAAAGAGTTGCGACCGTAATCCAGTACGGTTGGAACGGACAGAGGTTCTCCAAAAAGCCTGACGACGATGATCTATTGAAAATCGATAAGATTGAAGCTCTTCCAGTTCCGAAGGAGGCTCCATCATTTCCGTTTCCATTTGATGATATGTGGGAAGCTCCGCGTATGCGAGACAAAGGAATTTCTCATGTTCATCACTTGTACACTGCTAGAGCACTACACGCGATTTCTAGTTTTTGGCGCGCCGCTGAGCATTACTCGGATCGCCGTCTAAGTTCGCTTTTGAAGTTTTGGCTCGATAGCCATCTGGTCAACCTATCGATTATGAACAGATACCGGCCAGATGTTTCTTTTCCTTATAACCCGATGTCAGGCTCTTACTATATTCCATCGCTTATTGCGGAGGCGTCTCCCTTTACAGCATATGAAAATAAGAAAAAAAGGATCATATCATCGATTAAGAAATATCGCCCGAAGCTGTCGACCTCCGTTGTTAATACTGGATCGGCTTCTGCAATTGGTTTGGGTGAGAATTCTGTTGATTACATCTTTACCGACCCACCTTTCGGCGACAACATTCCATACTCGGAGCTGAATTTTGTCGCTGAATCTTGGCATAAAGTGCTGACAGATGCGACGCTCGACTCGATTGTTGATCGTTCGAAAAAGAATAAATCTTCTCAGAAGTCGCTTGATGACTACAGAAGGCTCATGACTGAGTGCTTTACGGAGTATTTTCGGGTTCTGAAGCCAGGTCGATGGATGACCGTAGTATTTTCGAATACAAAAGCATCGGTTTGGAATAGCTTGCAAACAGCACTTCAAGAGGCTGGCTTTGTAGTTGCCAACGTGTCGGCACTAGACAAACAGCAGGGCAGCTTTAAGGCGGTAACGACGACTGTAGCAGTCAAGCAAGACTTGGTGATTTCCGCATACAAGCCCGGTGGTGGACTCGAGCAGAGATTTGGGGCCCAAGCAGGCGCCGACTCGGTTTGGGATTTTGTAACCAACCATTTGAGGCAGCTACCAGTAGCGAAGCACAAGTCGTCCTCGCTGGAATACATCGTCGAGCGTGATCCGAGAATTCTGTTTGATAGGATGGTTGCGTGGTTTGTACGGCACAGTGCGCCAGTTCCGCTTTCCAGCCTGGAGTTCCAAGAAGGCCTTCGACATCGATTTCCAGAGCGAGACGGAATGGTATTTCTCCCCGAACAAGTCGGCGAGTATGACCGCAAACGTGCCCAGGCTGCACAAGCCCCGCAGATGGAACTGTTCGTCTCGGATGAGCGCTCGGCGATCGACTGGCTGACCGATTTCCTGCGCAAGCGGCCTTCGACCTATCAAGAGGTCCATCCCGAGTTCACCACCCAGGTCGGTGCCGGCTGGAAAAAGCACGAAGAGAAGCCCGAGCTCTCTGCGTTGCTTGAAGACAACTTCCTGCGCTTCGATGGAAACGGTGACGTACCGAGCCAGATCCACAGCTATCTTTCGACCAACTTCAAGGATCTCCGCGGGCTGGAGAAGGAAGACCCGCGCCTGAAGGCCAAGGCGAAGGACCGCTGGTATGTGCCCGATCCGAACAAGGCGAAGGATCTGGAACAGAAGCGCGAACGTTCGTTGCTGAAAGAGTTCGAAGCCTACAAGACCGCGAACAAGCGCCAGCTCAAGGAGTCGCGCCTCGAGGTCTTGCGTGCCGGTTTCAAGACGGCCTGGGCTGCGAAGGACTACAAGACGATCATTGGCATAGCCGAGAAGCTGCCGGACGAGACGCTGCAAGAGGATGAAAAGCTCCTGCTCTGGTACGACCAGGCGCTGACCCGTACGGAGGCTGATGCGTGACGCATGGCTCCCAAGACTTTGGCATTGGCGCGTGGTGCTGGCATGAACGACATGCCGCACCCTGCCGCATCGTGGACCGGGAGGAGATGTGGGGCGAAACCGCATACCGCGTCTGGCTCCCGGGCAAGGATGCCGTTGTCCGTGCCAGGTCTCGGGAGCTAGGGCCACTCGACGCTGTCCGAACGACAGTCGACCAGATCCTGCACACGGCCGCCGCGGCAAAGCTTCTGGATGCGCTGGAAGAAAATCTGCTTCTGGCGCCGATCCAGTCGAGCGTCGTTCCTTTGCCGCATCAGCTCTACGCCCTGAACCGCGCCATGAGCCGGGATCGGATCCGTTATCTGCTTGCGGATGAGGTGGGGCTCGGCAAGACCATCGAAGCCGGTCTGATCCTTCGGGAGTTGAAGCTTCGCGGCATGGCCAAGCGGATCCTTGTCGTCGCGCCCAAGGGTCTTGTGCGGCAATGGCAAGCCGAGATGCGCCTGCACTTCGGTGAGAGCTTTCAGTTCATCGAGCCGTCAGAGCTTTCGGCATATCGTCAGTTCCGAGATGATGAGGAGAATCTCTGGCGGCTTCACGATCAGGCGATCTGTTCGCTGGATTCGGTGAAACCGCTCGAAGGGCGGCGCGGATGGAGCGCGGAGCAACTCAGCACCTACAATCGTGAACGGTTCGAAGACCTGATTTCGGCCAACTGGGACCTTGTGATCATCGACGAGGCTCACCGAATGGGAGGCAGCACGGATCAGGTTGCGCGCTACAAGTTGGGCGCGGCACTTGCCGAAGCTGCTCCGTACCTTCTGCTTTTGTCGGCAACGCCGCACCAAGGGAAAACGGATCAATTCCACCGTCTGATGCAGCTGCTGGATCGGGACTCTTTCCCCGATGAGACCAGCGTCTCGAGCGACCGCGTGCGCCCGTTCGTTGTGCGGACAGAGAAGAGGCTTGCGATCGATGCTGAAGGCAAGCCTCTGTTCAAGCCTCGAATGACCCGCATTCAGGCTGTCGCCTGGCTTGACCGACACAAAGCACAGCAAGGGTTGTACGAAGCGATCACTGAGTATGTTCGCCACGGCTACAACCAAGCCATGGCATCGAAGCAGCGGCACATCGGCTTCTTGATGATCCTTATGCAGCGTTTGGTGACGTCCAGCACCGCAGCTATCCGTGCAACCTTGGAAAAGCGACTCCTCGCCCTGGACGACGACCAGCGACAGCTTCAGCTCTTTTCCACCGAAGGTGTCGGAGACTGGCATGAGCTAACGGGTGATGACCAGATCGATATCGCCGTGGCCTTCGATGCCTTGGATGACGAGCGAAAAGACGTTGAGGCACTCTTGTTCCTCGCTCGTGAGACAGAGGCGCAAGGAACCGACGCGAAAGCCGAGGCACTCCTTGAGCAGATCTACAAGATTCAGCAGGAGGAAAACGATCCTGAACTCAAGGTTCTGGTTTTCACCGAGTTTGTTCCGACCCAGGCCATGCTCGCGGAATTTCTCGAAAGCAGGGGGTTCTCGGTTGCAACGCTCAATGGGAGTATGGACCTCGAGGCGCGTGGCCGCGCGCAGCGGGCATTCTCCAAGGATGTTCGTATCCTGATCTCGACGGACGCTGGCGGCGAGGGCCTCAATCTTCAATTCTGCCATGTCATCATCAACTTCGACATGCCGTGGAACCCGATGAGGGTCGAGCAGCGTATTGGGCGCGTGGACCGCATCGGGCAACCGCATATTGTGCGAGCCATCAATTTCGTACTCGAAGACACCGTCGAACATCGGGTTCGCGAAGTTCTCGAAACAAAGCTCGCTGTGATCGCCGAGGAATTCGGCGTGGATAAAGTTGCCGATGTGATGGATTCGGTCGAGGCGGAGCCACTGTTCGACGAGCTCTTTGTTCAGGGGATCCAAGACCCGGCATCGATCGAAACAGAATGCGATGCCGTTCTGACGCAGCTTCGATCCTCGTTGGCAGAGAACCGGAAGAATAGTGATCTGCTCGCCGACGGCCATGAACTAGAAGCCGATGATGCGCGCAAGTGGCGAGACCATCCGGCACAGTTTTGGCTGGAGCGGGCAATCACAACTGGCCTCCCTGCGCGGGGGGGAGAAGCCAAGAAGGAAGGCGATACCTGGCGGATACGGTGGGCCGATGGCACAGAGTCATCTTCGGTGTGTTTTGATGCGCGCACCGCGGGAGATCGGCCCGAAGTAGAGTGGGTGACGCTGGAAGATCCAAGAGCGCAGGCTTTGATTGCCGATCTTCCGCGTTGTATCGCCGGTCAACCCGTCCCCGCTGTCCGCATTACAGGCC
>NZ_JBXWRD010000083.1:0-13393 GCF_059612725.1 Ruegeria sp. YKSF070
AAGATCGAGATCGACCCGATGATCACCCACACGCTGAGCCTCGACGAGATCAACAAGGGCTTCGACCTGATGCATGCCGGCGAAAGCATCCGCTCCGTCGTCGTCTACTGAACCCATACCGGCGCCCAAAAAGGGCGCCGCTCAATCACGATGCGGCATGGCCAGCTCATGCGCCCAGGGCGGGTTCGACCCGGCGCGCGACACGGCGATCGCCGCTACCCGCGCCCCATGGTTCAATGCGACCGTCAGCTGTTCCGGGTTGAGCCGCGCCAGCGAGGCCGGTGTCAGCAGGCCCTGATCCGACAACGAGGCCAGCAGCCCGGCAATGAACGTGTCCCCTGCGCCGACGGTGTCGCTCACGGTGACCCGCAGGGCGGGCACAGAGATTTCGGTGCCGTCCGGCAGGTAGCCCTCCGCGCCCGCCGCGCCGCGCGTCACCACCACCAGCGCCGGACCCAGAGCCAGCAGGGCCCGCGCCCCGGTTCGTAGATCGGGCGCCTCGGGGTAAAGCCAACCCAGATCCTCGTCCGACAGGCGCAGGATATCGGCCTGCGCCATCATCGCGGTAAGCCGCGCGCGATAACGCGCCTCGTCCTCGACAAGGGCGGGCCGGATATTGGGGTCGATCAGCACCACCCGCCCTGCCCCGTGGCGGCTCAGCAGATCGGCATAGGCGTCGGCGCCGGGTTCGCAGGCCAGGCTGATGCCTCCGAAACACAAGGTCTTGGCTGCCTCCGGCAACGGGGGAAGATCGGCGGCGCCCAGCATCCGCCCGGCGCTGTTTTCATCGTAAATGGCATATTCGGGCTGGCCGTCGCGCAGCCGGACAAAGGCAAGCGTCGTCGGCCGATCCACCCGCGCCGCGCCCGACAGGTCCACATGGCTGGCGGTCAGCGCCTCGGCCAGCTGCTGGCCGAACATGTCGCGTGACAGCGCGGTGACCAGCCCGACCCGCTGTCCCAGCCGCCCCAGCGCAATCGCGGTGTTGAGCGCCCCGCCCCCCGGTTGAGGCAGGAAGCCGCGCGCCCCACCGGTGGTGGGGGCCTGAATCATGTCGATCAGCGCTTCGCCGCAGCACAGGATCATCGCCACCCCCGTTTGGTCCGATACGCGGGCATCTCAGCGCAAACGGGCAGGATTTGCCAGAGCTGTCAGGGTTCGGTCAGGAAATCGGCCAGGATCGCGTGGAAGAAGCCCGGTTTCTCCAGATGCACCGCATGCGAGGCGCCGGGCACCACCGACAGGCGCGCATCGGGAATGTTGGACCAGAGCGTGTGGATCTGCGGCCAGCGGTAGGATTTGTCGCAATCGCCCCACAGGACCAGGGTCGGCATGCTCAGCCGGGGCAGCGCCGCGCGCCCGTCCCAGGCGGCCATCGCGCCCAATCCGGCCATCGCCGCCTGCGGGTTGGCCCGGGCGCCGATCTCGACCAGCAGCGGATAGCCCGTCGCCGCCGCACCCGCCCGGAACCAGGTGGCCCCGATCCGCCGGATGGTGCATTCGACCCCATCCGCCAGAAGCCGTTCGCGCGAGGTGTCGATCGGCTCGAACCGGTCGGGCATCAGCCCCAGCGGCCCGGTGCCGTAAAGCACAAGCCGCTTGACCGCATCGGGCCGGTCGGCTGCCATCTGCTGCGCGATCATGCCGCCCATGGAATGGCCGACCAGCAGGAATTCGGCGATGCCCAGCTCGTCCAGCAGATCCAGTACCGCCGCCGCCATCTCCTCGATGCTGGTGCATCCCGGTCGGTCGGCGGCGGCACCGAAACCCGGCAGGTTGGGCGCGATCACGTCGAACGCGTCCTTGAACCGGGCGATTTCCTGTTCCCATTGCGCGGCACCGCCCAGATAGCCATGGACAAAGACCAGAACCGGCCCCGACCCCTCACGCAGATATGGCAGGCCCGGCATCAGCGCATCTGCTCCGGCAGCCAGAGCGCCACGTCGGGCGCCACGATCAGCACCGCGATCAGCAGGATCATCGCCCCGATGAATGGCAGGCAGCCCATGATCACGTCACCGATGGTGACCTGATCGCGGCTGATCGCCTGGATCACGTAGAGGTTCAGCCCAACCGGCGGTGTCAGCACCGCGATTTCCATGGTGATGGTGTAGACCACGCCGAACCAGATCAGGTCAAAGCCAGCAGCACTCATCAGCGGATAGATCGTCGGCAGGGTGATGAAGGTCATCGACACCGGTTCCAGGAACATGCCCAGGATGATGTAGAACACCAGCACGATGGCCAGGACCGTATAGGGCGACAGGTCGAAGGACAAAAACAGCTCGGTAAATTGCTGCGGCACCCGGTAGTAGGTCAGCACGAAACCGAACAGCACCCCCGCCGACAAGAGCAGACCCAGATAGCCCATGGTCCGCATGGTGGAAAAGATCGCCTCCTTGAACCCCTGCCAGGTCAGCCCGCCGACCCAGAAGGCCAGCAGAACCGTCAGCGAGGCTGCGACGGCGGCGGCCTCGGTGGGCGTGGCGATACCGGCATAGATGGCAACCGTGATCACCAGACCGATCAGCACGACCGGGCCGACTGTGGCCAGGATCATCCGCATCGGCATCTTGGCCGCATCCTCGCTGCCGGGGATATCCTCGGGGCGAAGCATGCCCCAGATCAGCACCACGACGACAAAGCTAGACACCAGGATGATGCCGGGGATCACACCGGCGATGAACAGGTCGCCGATGCTCTGATCGGTGACGATGCCATAGAACAGCAGGATGAGACTGGGCGGGATCAGCACCGACAAGGTGCCGCCGGCGGCCAGCACGCCCGACGAAAGACGCTTGCCATAGCCCAGCCGCAACATCTCGGGCAAGGCCACGCCGCCGATGGTGAGCGCCCCCACCATGGACGAGCCGCAGACCGCGCCGAACCCGGCGCTGGCCCCGATCGAACCATAGGCGGCAGAGCCACGCAGCCGCACGCCCTGATGCAGGAATTGATAGAGGTTCGGCCCGATATTCGATTTGCCTATCAGCTCACCCAGGAACACGAACAGCGGGACCGCTAGTAGGATATAGTCGATCCAGACGCCCCAGAGCTTCAACTCCGAAGACACGATCGAGGTTTTCCAGCCTTGGATCTGCCAGAGAAACGGCAGCGATGCGGCGGCCAGTGCAAAGGGGATCGGCAACCCGATGGAGATGAAGAGCATCAACAGGCCCAGCAGTCCCAGGCCGACAACATACCATTCCATTAGAGGTCTCCAGTCGGGGCCGGGCGCGTGATCAGGCGGATCAGGCGCAATGCGGTGTAGAGGGTGAACAGGACCAGCGCGACCGCGCCCGGTGCCCAGAACATGTAGCGGGGCCAGTGCAGGATCTCGGAGGCCACGCCCGAGTTGAACGAACGGATCGTGGCGCTGACACCGGCATAGGCAAAGAAGCCCCCTACCCCCAACATCAGCAGGTGATTGAGAATGTCGAAGAACCGCCGCGCCCCCGGGCGCAGCTGGTCGGTCAGCATGGTCACCTTGGGAAAGGCATCTTCGCGCAGGGCAAAGGCGAGCCCGGCAAAGGCCACGGGAAACAGGAGCAGCGCGGTGGCCTCGGTCACCATCCGGTCGGGCTTGCCCAGACCATAGCGGACAAACACGCCGTAGGTGATCCAGACCATCTGGACCAGAACGATGACGGCCCCCAGCCCGGCGAGCCATACGACGCCGCGCTCGACACCCCGGATCAGGCGGTCGATTCCGTCATTCATGACAGACCTCTCAGGTTTTGAATAAGCGGCAACTGTGGCCCCGGTCGTGCGGGGCCACAGGTATTTTCCGCCGATCAGGGTGCGTGGCTGGCCAGCAGCGAGCGGATGCTGTCGGCAAGCTCGTTGCCGCAGGCATTGTTCACGGTCTCGTCCCATTTGGGTTTGACGCTGGCAATCAGGCTGGCGCGTTGGTCGTCCGAGATGGATACGGCAGCCCCGCCGCCCTGCATGACGGCATTGCCGACCTGCTGGTCTACCCAGGCCTCGTAGCGCGGCTGAAGCCAGGCTTCGGTCTCGGCCGCCGCTGCGGTGAGCGCTGCCTGTTCATCCGCGCTCAGCGCGTCGAACTTGGCCTTGTTCATCATGTACTGGATGTTGCCATAGAACAGGTTGGCGTTGACCATATAGGGCATCACGGTCCACAGCTTCCAAGAGGAATAGGTGGCCACGCCCATGTTGATGCCATCGACCACGCCGCGCTCGGCGGATTGGAACACTTCCTTGGGGGCCACAAAGACCGGCTCGCCACCCCAGGTCTCGATCATCATCGATACCAGCGGCCCGATCGAGCGCACCAGCTTGCCGTCCAGATTGCCGATATCGGCAACCGGCTCTTCGAACCACCATTCCTGGTCGTAGGAGTAGTTGGAGTTAAAGAGCGGCACCAGCCCGGCATTGGCGGCCTCGTCCCGGATCAGCGCGGCATAGGCGGCGTCCAGCCCGGTCTGGTCCTCTAGGCTCACCTCGGCGGGATAAAGCGAGGTCACCGCATAGCAGGGCAGCCGGTTGTCGGCGTTGATCCAGCTGATATCGGACACGCCGCCCTGGACGGAATCGACGCCCTCGGACCAGCCGTGCAGCGTGGCCGAGGGGAACACCTCGACCTTGACCGAGCCGCCGGTCTTTTCGGCGACCAGATCGGCGAAATGGGTAAAACCCGCGTAACGGATATCGGCTTCGTTCACATAGGTGCTCAGACGCAGCGTGGTTTCGGCCGAGGCCGTGCCCGCCGCCAGACCACAGGCCAAAGCCAGTACGCTTGCCGTTGCGGTTTTCAGGTTCAGGTTCATTCAGAGTCTCCCGGTTGGATGGGCGGGGATGGTTCGGTTCTTGGCGCCGTCTGCCCCGCATATGTGCTCCGCGCCCCCAGCGGGTGACGGTCGGATGCTAATGAAAAGGCTAGGCACGGGTCGGGCGTTATGGCCAACTCAAATACATCATTAAACTATGCGAATGTTGCATAAATAAGCAAAATCAGGTAATTATGGTGAAAACGAGGGCGCAAAGATGGACATCAACTGGCTTCGTGATTTCACCTGCCTGGCGAGGACGCTGAATTTCACCCGTGCGTCGGAAGAGCGCAACATCACCCAATCCGCCTTTAGTCGTCGTATCAAGTCGCTGGAAAACTGGTTGGGTACCCCGCTGATCAAACGCTCGACCTACCCGGTGCAACTGACCGAGGCGGGTCAGCAATTCCTGCCGGTGGCGCAGGAAGCTATCGCCAGCCTGACCGATATTCGGCAGGTGCTGCGCGCACAGGAACAGGGGGTGACCGCGTTCCAGCGCTTTGCGGTGCTGCACACGATCTCGGTCAACTACCTGACCCGGCGGATTGCCGAGTTCGAGGACCTGATCCCCAACCTGCGGGTGCGGGTCTATTCGGACAACCTGCGCACCTGTTGTCAGCTGCTGTCGGACGGGACCTGCGATTTCCTGCTTTATTACCGGCATCAGGACGTGCAGCCGGTGTTCGAGGAGAAACAGTTCGCGCGCAAGGATATCGGGGTCGAGCTGATGTATCCGGTGGCCGAGACCGGGGCTGCTCAGGCGGGGGGCTGGGATTTGGACGGAGACGGGCGCCAGATGATCCCTTATCTCAGCTATGATCCGAGCAGCTTTCTGGGCACCGTGGTCGACCAGACCATCGGCAATCGCACCCCGCCGCTGGCGATCCGCTACATGGATGCACTGACCGAGGCAATCAAGCGGCGGGTGCTGTCGGGCAGCGGCATGGCCTGGCTGCCCGAAAGCGTGATTGCTGAGGAACTGGCCGCCGGACGGGTCACTATCATCGGCGGTCCGGACTGGCAGGCACCGCTGACCCTGTCGCTGTTCTGTTCGCGCGACCGGCTGGACGAGACCGGCCAGAAAGTATGGAACGCCCTATGACGGGCCGGGCTGGCGGCTGAGCATTTGCCAGCTTTGGTCGCTCCGGCGTGGGCTGCCGCCCGATAATCGCATCAGGGTGACTGTCAGCGGCTGTTCCGGCAGGCCCTCGGCCCGGCAGAGCCGCCCCGCCGCCAGATGTGGTGCCACCAGTGTCAGTGGCAACCAGGCCACCCCGATGCCCCCCAGCGCATATTCGCAGGCGGCGAGTGTCAGCGCGGTCTCGGCGCGCACCTCGTAGGTGAACCCCGCCGGCAGGCGCGGGGCAACAAAGCGGTCGAACACCTGCCCCAGGAACACATCCGGCGGATAGCCGATCACCGGCATCGCCGGGCGCGCGCCCGCTGCCTCCAGCCCCGGCGCATGGACAGGGACCAGCAGGTCGGTTTCCAGCTCGGCCCGGTCAAAGGCCTGCGGCAGCATCGGGTCACGCTCGCCCGGCACCTCGTAGGCGACCGCGAAATCGGCCTCGCCCGACAACAACAGCATCAGGCATTCATCCCGGTTGCCCGAACGCACCCGGACCGAGATATCCTGAGACGCGGTCAGATCCCGCACGATCCGGGGCGAGATGGTGGTGGTGATCGCATGCTGACAGACTAGGGTGACCCCGCGCCGGGCATCCTCGGCCGAGACCCGCAGATCCTGCTGCAACCGCCGCAAACGTCCGCTGAGTTCGCGCAGCTCGGGCTCGAGCGCCAGAACGCCGGGCAGCACCGCCACCGGCTTGCGGCTGCGGTCGAAGAGTGCGGCGCCGATCCGCTCCTCGATCCCGCGCACCCGGCGTGTAAAGGCGGGTTGGGTCAACAGCCGGCGTTCCGCCGCCGCCGCCAGAGACCCTGTGTCAATCACCGCCAGGATGTCGTCGATCCAGTCCAGTTGCATCGCCCTGCCCCTATAATATGCCGTTCATGCATGTTATCCCGCGCAGTTTGCATTAGATTGCCCGGAAATTCGAGGGTAAGTTGCCCTAAACCCAATTCAGGAGTTAAGCCCATGCATCTTGCCCGCTATCCCCGCCGCTTCATCGCCCATCTGCCGACGCCGCTGGAACGGCTGGACCGGCTGACCGCCGAACTGGGCGGGCCCGAGATCTGGATCAAGCGGGACGACTGCACCGGCCTGTCCACCGGCGGCAACAAGACCCGCAAGCTGGAATTCCTGATGGCCGAGGCCGAGTTGCAGGGCGCCGACATGGTGATGACGCAGGGCGCGACCCAGTCCAACCATGCCCGCCAGACAGCCGCATTCGCCGCCAAGCTGGGCATGGATTGCCATATCCTGCTCGAGGACCGGACCGGCTCGAACAACGCAAACTACAACAACAACGGCAACGTGCTGCTCGACCATCTGCATGGCGCCACTACTGAAAAGCGTCCGGGCAGCGGTCTGGACATGAATGCCGAGATGGAAAAGGTGGCCGAGAAGTTCCGCGCCGATGGCCGCAAGGTCTATACCATCCCCGGTGGCGGCTCGAACCCGACCGGCGCGCTGGGATATGTGAACTGCGCCTTCGAGATGCTGAACCAGTTCAACGAGCGCGGGCTGAAGGTGGATCATATCGTGCACGCCACCGGCAGCGCGGGCACTCAGGCCGGGCTGATCACCGGGCTTCAGGCGATGAACGCACAGATCCCGCTGTTGGGTATCGGTGTGCGGGCACCCAAGCCCAAGCAGGAAGAGAATGTCTATAATCTGGCCTGCGCCACCGCCGAGAAGCTGGGTTGCCCAGGTGTCGTCGCGCGCGAGGACGTGGTCGCCAATACCGACTATGTCGGCGAAGGCTATGGCATTCCCACCGAAAGCGGGCTGGAGGCGATCCGCATGTTTGCCGAGCTTGAGGCGATCCTGCTCGACCCGGTCTATTCGGCCAAGGGCGCCGCGGGCTTCATCGACCTGATCCGCAAGGGGCATTTCAAGAAGGGAGAGCGGGTTGTGTTCCTGCATACCGGCGGCGCGGTGGCGCTGTTCGGCTACGACAACGCGTTTGACTATTCGGGACGCTGGGTGGCCTAAGGCCACCCCTACCCCCTTACTGCCAAGGACATAACCGATGGTATCGGCGCTCAAGTCCCGTTGGGACACCCACTTTGGTGGCATTCTTCTGGTCTGCGTTGTGGCGGCCGCCGCTACCTTTCTGTCCGAGCATTACGGGGCGCCGGCCATGCTGTTCGCGCTGCTGATCGGCATGGCCTTTCACTTTCTGCATCGCGATGCCGCCTTTGCCCCCGGCCTCGATTTCTCGGCCAAGACGCTGTTGCGGTTCGGGGTCGGGCTGCTGGGTCTGCGGCTGAGCATTGGCGATGTGGAAAGCATCGGTTATGGCGCCGTGGGCGCGGTGGGGGGCTTTGTGCTCGCCACGCTCGCCTGTGGTGCCACGCTGTCCTATCTTTTTGGGCGCCGCATGGCCTTTGGCCTGCTGGCGGGCGGGTCGGTGGCAATCTGCGGGGCGTCGGCGGCGCTGGCCATTGCCTCTGTCCTGCCCGCGCGGGCCGATCGCGAGCAGGACACGCTGTTCGTGGTGATCGGGGTGACCGCGCTGTCGACCATCGCGATGATCGCCTATCCGATCCTGTTTGCCAGCCTGGGCATGTCCGATCTGCAATCGGGGTTCCTGATCGGGGCCACCATCCATGACGTGGCGCAGGTGGTGGGCGCGGGCTATTCCATCAGCGACGAGGCGGGCGTCATCGCCACATTCGTCAAGATGGTACGGGTTGCGCTGCTGCCGGTGGTGATGCTGGTCGTGATGTTCAGCTTTCGCGGCGCGCAAAGCCAGCGGGTCACCCTGCCCTGGTTCCTGGTGATGTTCATCGCACTGGCGGTCTTGGCCAATTCCGGCGTGATCCCGCAAGTTGTGATCGACGCCATCGGAACCCTGTCGCGCTGGTGCCTTGTGATCGCCATCTCGGCCCTGGGGGTAAAGACAAGCCTTGCGACCATTGCCCATGTCAAGCCGAGCTACGGCGTCATTCTGGTGGTCGAAACTCTTTTCCTGCTGGCCATCGCTATCGGTTTCGTGTTGCTCAGCGGATTCTGAACCGACCCCGATCCTATCGAACGCGGGCCTCGGTTTTCATGCTGTTTCCGGTGGGCAGCACGGCGCGGTGCCGTACTATGATCCATGATTTGAAATGTGCGTGCGATTCTTTTAGACTCGACGCCACGATGTCGTTTCACGAACTTGAAGAACGTAAGGGTTTTCATTGGCGGCAAAAAACGAACGCGGCCAGTTTTCATTGCTCCCCGGCTATCGGAGAAAATTTCGGAATTGATCTGCGTCAAATATCGCGCTTTCAATCTATATTAAAAATGGAATAGGTTTTCGAGTAACGAATGCGTCAAAACGTGCACAGTAGTTTGATAGGAAGGTCGAACGGGGGCCGAACCACGTGTGTCACAGGGTGATTGGTGGGTTGCATGCACATTGACGTGACATGCGAAACGAAGGGTCCGGTTGGCTGGCGCCTGCTCTTCTGCCTTGTTGCGGTGCTCGGTTTTCTTGGGTCTGAACTCGTTGCGAAGGGGGGCTGTAATGAAGGTGACGGTTGGAAGATGACTGTTTCTGCAATTTCAGGGGATATCCTGAACAGCGTCAGCAAGCGGCCCGAAACCGACGAGGATGCGCTTCGACTGGCGCGGCAGCATCTTGATTTGCTTGTTGCCGCGATGGCGGCAGCGGGTCGTGTTGGCGTGCCTGTTGATCTGACCGTGATGACGGCCCCGGCCTTTACGGACTCTACCGCCGGACCGGTGTCCTGGCCTCCGGTGGGGGCACGGCTGGTTTCGCCATGGCTGGCTTTGTCAAAGACCGGATCGGGGCGGTTGTCACTGACCCTGTTCGCGTCCGACCTGCGTTTGATCGCCGATGGCGCCTTGCGGTCGCAGGGCGCAGCACCCGAGGCCTATGCAACCGGACCAGACTGGCGCAGCATGTCCTTTGCCTGCCTGGCGGGTGCGACGGAATCCTATGTATCGCATGTCTCCGCCGGACAGCCTTCCGAAAGCTGGACCGCCAAAGAGGATTGCGTGCCCGGATCGCTTGCGGGGCCGATGGCTTGGGCGTTTCGCACCGCCCCACAGAATTTCTTCGTTCCATTCGACATGACCGTGACGAAATGGATCGAGACGGAACGCGGCAATAGCGCCGCGTTCTACAAGGCGCTGTATGTCGCGCTCCTGCGACACGGCCTGCCGTTGCTCGACGACGAGGCCGGTGCTGTCGATACTTGGTGGCACGCAGCATTGCACGAGGTTGATGAGTGAGCGCGAGGGGTTGCGGAGATTTTGTTGTCGGTGGCGGATAGAGAGGCCGCGCCGCCCGGAACATTGAACAATTGGGGGAACGATCATGACCATTGAAACAGTTTTGTCGCACACGACATTTACAGGCTATTCGGCTGCACAGCAGACCATTCTGGAGAATGCGCTGCGTGACATGTATGCGAATTCGGCCACCGGCAAGACCCTGCTGGACAAGGTCACCGCAGCCCTGCCGCTCGATATCAAGTTCGTGGCCGGCGAGGCTCGGGCCTTTAGAGGAACCGGTCGGGTCGAGCTGGATTTCGCGGCGGTTTCCGACCTGGCCTATTTTGATGCCAACGGCAAAGGTGTTGCGGTCGAGATCGAACATGTGCTGCGGCACGAACTGGTTCACGCGCTTCAGGGGATTGGGGATTCTCCTCGGGGCACGACCAGCACGGACAGCGCCAAGGGCCCGACGCTGGTTTTTGAAAAGGACATCAACGATGAGTTGTCCAAACCGAACCGGCTGTCGTATGAGGGCGTCGATTCCGACACAGCGATCATTCCGGGTACCGAGTATACCGGCGGGGCGGCCATCGACCTGGCTCTTGCCCGTTCGGGCAACGAGGACACGTCGGGCAACAACCCGGCCACCAACGATCTGCTTTGGGGCCGCGGTAACGGCAGCAACTACTTCAAGTCGGGGGATGGCACCGACTACCTTTACGGGAATGGCGGCAATGACGTTCTCGAAGGGGGCGGCGGCAACGACTCTGTGAATGGTGGTACCGGGACCGACCGGGCTGTCTTCAGCGGCAATTGCAGCGATTATACGATCACCTCGAACGCGAATGGTACCATCACGGTTGCGGACAACCGGGCCAACAGCCCGGATGGAACCGACACGCTGAAAGATGTGGAATATGCCCGGTTCGCCGATGGTGAGATGAACCTGACCACCGGCGAGTTCGCCTGTCCGGGTCAGAACGTGGTGATCGTGATCGACAAGACCGGCTCGATGTCCAATGACATCGCGGCGGCAAAGGCTGCGGCCATCGAGATTGCAAATGCCCTTTTCGGGACGACCGAGAAACCGGTGGCCAGCACCCTGGCGATCGTGACCTATTGGGACAGCAACACGGTCACCAATCTGTCGTTCACCAAGCAAGACAGCGTGGCCGACCGCAAAGCAGCGGCACTGGCGGCGCTGAACAACCTGTCGACCTCGACCTCGGGCGGCACCGAGAACCTCAACACCGCGCTTCTGCATGCCATCAACGGCAATGCCGGCACCTGGGACACTCGTAACAAGTCCAACAAGATCATCGTGTTCACCGACGAGGATGCCGACGACCCGCAACTGCGTGCCGAAGTGGTGAGCAAGGCGCTCGCGGCAGATATCGCGGTTCCGCCGCCGCCGGTCGGCAATGCGGTGCCGTTGCAGACCGCGATCGAGCAGGTACAGGGCACAAATTTCGTCGACTACACCGACACCCCCTTCTCGGATCCCTATGGCCCGGTGCCGTTGCAGGTTTTGCCAGTGGTGATCGGGAACAGTTCGACGGCCAACTCGGACCTTGAAGCACTGGCCGACCAGACCAACGGACAGGTGTTCAACGCCAGCACCAGCGACCCCTCGCAGGCGGCCCAGAACGTGATCGCTGCCATCAACGCCTCGTCGGGCACGGATGGAAATGACAGTCTGACCGGCGACGACAATGCCAACTCGATCGGTGGTCTGGGTGGCAATGACACGATCTCGGGCGAGGGCGGCAACGACACCTTGTCCGGCGGTCCCGGTGACGACGTCCTCAACGGCGGCGCCGGCGATGACAGCCTGCGCGGCAACGCCGGTTATGACACTGTCGACGGTGGTGCGGACACCGATACCGTTGTCGTCAATGCCAACAGCAGTGACGTGAACATCATCGGGTCCTCTGATCCGATCACCATCCAGAGCCCGGATGGCGATGTGGTCATCAGCAATGTCGAATTCGTGCGTTTCCTGGATCGGACCATGGCGGTTTCGGATCTGGGCACGTTGACGACCGTCAATACCTTTGGTGGCCGTGGCGATGACAGCATGGATGGTGACGCCAATGGCAACCGTCTCTGGGGGCGCGAGGGCAACGATACCGTCAATGGTAACGGTGGCAACGACACCCTGGATGGCGGCCTTGGAAACGATGCCGTGAACGGTGGCGAAGGGGCTGACCAGATGTCCGGTGGGGGCGGCAACGACACCCTGGACGGTGGTGACGGAACCGATACCGCTGTGTTCAGCATTGTCAGTACAAGCGCTTCGGTCGACGGGCCGGACGATGCGCTGCGGATCGACACCGGACAGGGTGTCGTGACGCTGCGCAATGTCGAATTCGTGCGCTTTACCGACCGGACGTTCAACCTCACCGAATTGCAGGCGCTGCGCGATCAGACCCTGGTCGGCACACCGGGCAATGATACGCTGCGCGGCAGCTACGGCAACGACACCATTCTGGGCCTCGACGGCGATGACGAGCTTGACGGTGGCCTGGACAACGACGTGCTGAACAGCGGCGAAGGTCAGGACACCTTGCTGGGCGGACCCGGCGACGACCTTCTTCGTGTCACGCAGACGATCGCACCCACGGTGGTCGACAATACGGTCAACAACCCGGTGTCCAACCCGATGACCCTGCCCGAGAACTGGTCGCTGGAATCGTTTGACAATGTCGCCGATCCGACCACGGTTCCGCACCAGACTCTGGAAATCACCGGTTCGGATGAAACGCAGGAAGCGTTCCGCTTTACCGCAGAAGCCGGTCAGGTCTGGACTTTCGACATCGATGGCGCGGACTATGACACCGTTTTGGCGCTGTACGACAATAACGGCACTCAGATCACGTCGAATGATGACAGCAGCACATCAAATGGGGCTGGCGGTTCGACCAGCGGGCGTGATTCCTTCATCCAGCACACGTTCGCGGCAGATGGCACCTATATCATCTCCTTGCAGCGCTTTGGCGGAGGAACGATCTCGTCGACGCAGGTGGCAACGCTGAACATCTCGGCGACCGGAGTCACCGTGCCACCGGTGTCGACAACCGACACGAACCTGCTGGATGGTGGTGCCGACAATGACACGCTCGAAGGCGGCGGAGGCGACGATACGCTGATCGGCGGTCTGGGCGACGACTCGATGACGGGGGGCGATGGCAACGACACCGCAATCCTGAACGTGTCACAGCAATTCGTGTCGGGCCAGAACGTGACCGGAGGT